>JAHFDV010000049.1:0-12486 GCA_023248815.1 Myxococcales bacterium | reverse complement strand
CTCGGCTTCGGCTTCTATCGCGTCATCTCGCGCTGCGGCTTCATGGAAACGCCGAACGTCCCGGAGCTCATCGTCGAAGCGTCGCGTCGCCTCGACCTCCCCATCGAAACCGGCAAGGCGACCTTCTACCTTGGTCGTGAAACGTTTCTTGCGAGTGGGAAAGGGAAGATGGGCAAGTGGCCCGAGGCCCTCTTCGGCTTCTTGTCTCGCAACGCGCAGCCGGCGACGATGTACTTTGGAATCCCTCCCGAGCAGGTGATCGAGCTCGGCACGCAGATCGACCTCTAAAACGAGCGTCTTTGCCGTTTCCATTTTGGAAACGATGCGTTGCCAAAGAAGCTCCACGCTCTCGAAATCAGGCACATTGCGCGCACCTCTCGATCTATAAGGTGCGTCTCGCTCAGCGGACGGCTCACGACGTGAGCGCGCCTTCGAGTGAGATTGCTCACCCGAGGTGTCTCATGCCGAAGCGGATCCGTAAGCCTCAAGCGCTCCTTCTCGTCGTCGCAATGATCATCGCGTCGTGCTCGCCCGCGCAGAATCGCGCGCAAGAAAAAGATGCGACCGCTTCGAGCAGTGCCCTCGTCGTGTCCCCCGCACACGTGAATGCGCAGCGCGGAGTTCCGACGTTCGTCTGGCTTCGTGAAAAAGACGTGCGCGCTCATGCGAGCGCTCTCGAGGCGGCGAAGGGAACTCTCGAGACGCTTTCTTCGACGTTCAAGCTCTCGGGCGAAGCGCGCGAGAATCTCGTCCTTGCTTCCGTTCACGAAGGCGACGCGGGGCCCGTCGTCGCTCGTTTCGAGCAAAGCGTGCGTGGCATCGAAGTCTTCCGTAGCGCGCTCAATATCGTGATGGACCGAAGCTATCGACCCGTCGCGGCGTCGGCCTTCTTGACCCCGTCGACGGACGGTGCCGAGCGCCCATTCGCAATCGACGCAGCCAACGCAGTGAATCGCGCGCGAGCGTTCGCAACCTCTGCGTCGTCGGTTAGGGGCGAGCTTGCTCCGCTCGTCGCGCTATCGACGGACGACATTTATGAGCGATTCACCGCCCCCGATCTTCGCCAGCCCGCGCGTGCGAAGCGCGTCTTCTTTCCCAAGGACGACGGAACGCTCGAGCCTGCGTACTACTCCGAGATTTTCAAGAACGACGGATTCGCGCACTCCTATGTCGTTTCGGCGGTCGACGGCGGAAAGCTCTTCGAGAACGATCTCGTCCACAGCGAGTCGTTCACTTACGACGTGTACGCCGACAAGGACACGCTGATTCCCTCGACGGTCCACAGGGCAATGCGCTTGCGCCGCACCCGACGGGAAAGCCGGACGGCCTCGTGCCCGTGTGGGGAAAAATGGGTCCGGTCACACTCGCGAACTATCCGTTCTCGAAGAACGACCCTTGGCTGGCACCTACGGCAACGACGACCGAGGGAAACAATGCGAGCACCTATGCGGATCTCGCGGAAGGCGACGGCTTCAGTGCGAGCACTGCAGATCGCCGCGCGACCACGACGTCTCCGCTCACGTTTGCGCACCCCTACGACACGACCCTTTCACCGTCGGCATCACCGACGAACATCACGGGGTCCGTCACGCAGCTCTTCTACGTCCTCAATTTCCTACACGACTGGTTCTACGACTCGGGTTTCGACGAGGCTTCCGGCAATCATCAGCGAGACAATTTCTCGAGAGGCGGCCGCGGAAATGATCCCGTCTTGGGAGAAGCGCAGGATTACAGCGGCCGAAACAACGCGAACGCTGCGGTTCCAGCAGATGGCGCATCACCGCGGATCCAGATGTACATTTTCTCTGGACCGAGCAGTGCCGGTCTCACCGTTGCGCCGCCATCTTCGATCGCAGGAAACAAGGCCGTCGGCACGGCTGGGTTCGGCGTCGACTCGTTCACGACGACGGGGACGGTCGCGCTCGCCGTAGATGATCAAGGTGTCGATACGAACGACGCGTGCGAGCCTTTGACGGCTGCGGTCACGGGGAAGATCGTCCTTGTTCACCGTGGGCTTTGTTCGTTCGTTGCCAAGGCTGAAAACGCGCAAGCGGCCGGCGCGGCGGGAATCATCATCGTCAACGTTGCCTCCTCGGCTGCGCCAACGACGCCTCCTTTCATGGGAGGCACTTCGAGCACGATCACGATTCCCGTTCTGTCGCTCGCCCTCGCCGACGGCCAAGCGCTCGAGGGAGCGATCGCCGGCGGTGTCTCGGTGACGATGAAGCGGAGCGTCGGGACCGACTTGGATGGCGCGCTCGATACGAGCGTCGTTGCGCACGAATGGGGACACGTTCTCTCGAATCGACTCATCGGCGACGCCAACGGTCTTCGTACGAATCAGGCCGGTGGTCTCGGTGAGGGATGGGGCGACTACACGAGCATGCTTCTTCTCATGCGCGCAGACGATATCGCGACGGCCTCGGGAGCGAACTGGGCTGGCGCATACGCCAACGGCGCTTACGCGATGAGTGGCAGCGGGGCCGACTTCTACTTCGGCATCCGCCGTGTTCCCTACTCGGTCGACTTCGCGAAAGACCCACTCACGTTCAAGCACATCGAGAACGGCACACCGTTGCCGTCGAACGTACCCATCAGCTTCGGCGAAGATGGTTCGTTCAATTCGGAAGTGCACAGCACGGGCGAAGTATGGGCGACGATGCTCTTCGAATGCTACGTCGCCCTCCTTCGCGATCCGCGCTACACGTTCACGGAGGCGCAGGAGCGCATGAAGCGCTATCTCGTCGCTTCTCTCAAGCTTACGCCGATCGAGCCTACGTTGCTCGAGGCGCGTGACGCAGTGCTCGCGGCTGCTCTCGCGACGGACGCAGAAGACTTTTCCACGTTCTTTGCGGCCTTCGCGCGACGTGGCGCGGGAGTCGGCGCAACCGGCCCGGCAAAGGACAGCACGACGAACGGCCCCGTCGTCGAGAGCTTCGAAGTCGGAAATCATCTCGAGATCACTTCGGCGGCTCTGCTCGAAGACGTGCTCACGTGCGATCACGACGGCCTTCTCGACCGCGGAGAACGTGGGACCGTTGCCATTACCGTACGCAACGCGGGCGCAGGGACGGTTGCGCAAGGCGTCGTCACTGCGACGACGACCGCGCAAGGCATCGTCTTCGATGGCGGCGGCGTCGTTCAGCTCGGCGTCCTCATGCCGTTCGAGACGAAAGCGATCACCATTCCCGTACGCGCGCTCGGAGTCGACCCCATCACCTCTTTCTCGATCGATCTTTTGGCGACCGATCCGACGATTCCCGAGGCGCTGAGCGGGCATGCCTCCGTCAAGTCGCGCGCGCAGGCCGACGAGGCTGCGGACGCTTCTGCAACGGACAGCGTCGAGACAAGGGCCACGGCGTTCACCACCGCAGGACGCGGCGGAGACAAATGGTCTCGCACGACCGAAGGATCGAACTCTTACTGGACGATTCCCGACCTCCCGACCCAAGCCGACCAACAATTGGTGTCGCCGGCGATCGCACTCACGACCGATTCCTTCGGACTCTCCTTTCGCCATCGCTACTCGTTCCGATTCTCTACGCGTCGCAACGCCGCCGTCGACGGTGGCGTCGTCGAGCTGAGCTTCGATGGCGCGACTTGGCAAGACGCGAGCACGTTCGGCAAGATCGACTACAACGAGAAGCTCTCGAGCGGTGGAAACGGGAACGCGCTCTCAGGTCGCGACGCCTATGGAAGTCGCAGTGTCGGTTACCCCGAGCAATGGATCACGAGTCACGTCGACTTCGTATTTCCTGAAGTACACGACCAAGTCTTCGTTCGTTTCCGCGTCGCCAGCGCCGATGGCTTCACGGGTTCGCCGGGCTGGGACATCGACGACATCGAGCTCACGGGGGTTGCCAACACGCCCTTCGTCGCGTTCGTTCCTCACGCAGATGCATGCGATGAAGCGGGTCCAAAAGCCTTCGCAGGCAGCCCCCAAACCGTCACGTCCGGCGAGCAGGTCGCAGTCCTCGGATCGGGAACGCACCCTGCAAACCTCCCGCTCTCCTTCACCTGGATTCAAGTCGACGGCCCGCGCATCGACCTCCAAACGCCCGACGCCGCGCGCACCGCCTTCTTCGCGCCCCGCGTCACCGAAACGACCTTCCTCACTCTCGCGCTCTACGCGAACGACGGAACGCTCGTGAGCGCCCCCTCTACCGTCCGCATCACCGTCGACCCCGACGAAGGTTGCTCCTGCAAAACAACGAGCACCCCCGCCCCGAGCAACATTCTCTTCGGTCTCGTCGCCTTCCTCTTCATCCGCCGCCGAAGAACCTCGAACTAGGCGCACTTCAACGTCCGCCAGCCGCGCATCCCGTCCGACCCGGCGAACGAAGGTTCGCCAAAACAAACACTGCGCCGCGTAGCCCACACATCTACGAACTCAGCACGTTCGTGCCCCCTCAAACGAAGTGGGGGGCCGAATGTGCGGTCAGTTCCATTGGGGCTGGGAGTCTGACGAGGGCCGACCGCCCTTAGACGTGCGCCAGCCGCTCATCCCGTCCGACCCGGCGAACGAAGGTTCGCCCAAACAAACACTGCGCCGCCAAATCCACACGTCTACGTAAAGAGCACGTTCGCGCCCCTCAAACGAAGTGGGGGCCGAACGTGCGTGCGTAAGTGTGGGATTTGGCTAGGGCGGGTTGCCTTCGACCGTGAGCTTCCACTTCGCGCCCGAAGAGCACGTCCCACTCTTCAATCGAATCTCGACGGCTACGGTACGGCTGTCGTTCGACGAGTTCGCGAGGCCCTGCATCTCGCCCCACGTGTAGCCGATCTCGTCGTTTCCCGTCGCTTTGGACTGAGCCGACACGACCGTGCACTCGTCTTCGTCTTTGGTGTCGTTCAGATAAATGTAGAGATCGAAATCCGCAGTGGGCGGGTTTTCGAGCTTCAAATTGAGCTTCATCGGCACGCTGATGGGATTGAAGATCCCCGTGAGACTCTCGGTGGCGCGGAACGACACCCAGTCGGACGTCGTGCCCTCGAACGTGAGCTTGTCGTTGCCGTTGTCGGCTTTGACTTCGCCGATGTTCTTGGCGGTGACGCAGTTGCGCGTGGCCGCGCAGCCGACCGGCGCGCCGCCGTCCTTCGACACCGAACCATCTTTGGTCGTGGAGCCGCCATCGACCGGTTTCGGCCCGGAGTCGCCCGACGAAGTTGCGCCGTCTTCGTCACTCGTAGAAGATCCGTCGAGCCTCGTAGAGCTGCTACCGTCTTTCTTTCCGGAGTCGAGCCCGTGGAAAGGTCCCGAGCCGTTGTCTTCGTCGTCGGACTCCGCACACGCGTAAATCGCGAAGGGAACCGCGCAAGCAAACAACCAACGGAGGCGAGATGCGGGCTTCATCTTCGCGGGGAGCCTACCATACGGATCTTCCGGTGCCAGAGCGGGGCAGACGGGATTCTGCATCCCGACCGGAATAGTTCCTACACTGTAGGCTGGCGACCGCGGTTTTCGGTGGCGATGAGCAGGGAAGCCCCCGCAACCGCCGAGGGTAGGAGGAAGAGTCCAACGAATGGGACGAGCGTGAGCCCAAAGGCCGTGAGCCCAAAGCCGAACGCCGCGCCTCGGTGCGAAGCAATCCATGCCGTCCTTCGGCGTACGCCGAGCCCATCGAGGCTCATCGCGTAGTCGAAGAGATCCCAGCTCGCGAGAAAGGAAGCGATGACAATCTTCAGAGGCCACGTGACGACGGCGGCCGGTGGCACGAAGAAGTCGATCACTGTGAGCGTTCCCAACGCTGCAATCGAAACGCCGACGGTAACGAGCGTCACGCGAATGGAACGAAAGAGCGAAGTAGCGAACGACGTTCGAACGAGATCGCGCGTCGGTCCTTGAATCGACTCTCGCGCCGCAAGGGCGATGGCGTCGAGCGCGCTACTCGATAGTGGCTGTGCGAGAAGAAGGCCGACGAACCAAGACCCGATGAACAGCGCCACGTAAGCAAGTGCGCGCACGACCCGCTTACCGGCATCTCCGAGACCGGACGAGGCCTCCGTGAAGAGCCACGGCACGAACGCATGAAGGCCTCGATGCCCGAAGTAAAGAAGCAGGCTTGCGACGACGAGCATCGCGAGGGCGGGGACGACCGCATGGCGATAGAGCTTCGGCGACCGCGCCACGAACGCGATTCCGCGAAAGACAAAGCCCGCGCCGGTGATGATTCCGAGCGCGGGCATGGTTTTTCGAAAAGGAACTGGGCGGCGATCGCTCAGGTCGCTAATCTCAAGCGGCTGGGTGCGCGGCGAGCTTGTTCTTCACGATCTCGAACGAATTTGCGAGCGTGGTGACGCGCTGCAACTCGCTGTCGTCGATCTTGATCTGGTACTTGCGCTCGATCGCCGCGACGATCTCGACGCCCATCATCGAGTCGATCCCGAGATCGTTGAAAAGCGTGTCGTCCGGGATGTCGTCGATCTCGGAGATTTCTGCGATGAGGGCGCGAAGCTCTTCTTTGATGTCGGCCATGATGTTCTCCGAAACCTCAGCCCCTCAGGCGAGACCTTCTGCCGCAAGCTTTTGGCGCTTTTCGACAGTGCTCACGAGGTCGGCAACGGTTTGAATTCCAGTGAGGGATTCGTCGGGCAAGGCAACCTTGAGCTCGCGCTCCATGGAGCCGATGATCTCGAGCATCCCGAGGGAGTCGATACCGAGCTCGCTGATTACCGTCGACTCGGTGAGGTTCGGAAACTCACGTTCCACGATCTCCGTCGCGGTGCGGCGGAAGACCTCGACCAAATGTTCACGACTGGATGCCATTAGAGAAACCTCATTGGAAACTTGGGCGCTTGCTAGCACGACGTGCCTAGCGGGGCTCCTGAAAACTACGAGCGGAGCTCTATAGCACGCGATTTTTCGCGCTGAACAGAGTTTTCCGCGCTCTCGGCCAAGCGGCTTCGTACGTGCAGAACAGCTAGGAATCCGCGTTCGCTGCGTATGAAACTTCGCACTGAAAACGCGTGCGGTGTGATTGCCGAAAACGCACGCTAGACGCTATACAGCCCGACTGGGATTTCGATGAGTTTGCCGCGCGTTTTCATATCTGGCCTAGGAGTCGTGAGCTCCATCGGCCTCGGGAAGGACGAGTTTTTTCGTTCACTCGAGACGGGCAAGAGCGGCGTGTCGACCGTTGAGTCTTTCGACGCGAGCAATCTCGGGCGTTCCCTCGCCGGCGAAGTGAAGGCTTTTTCCGCGCGTGACCATCTCACGCGTGCCGAAATGCACCGAACCGGCCGCTGCGCGCAGATGACGCTGGCGGCCGCGCGCATGGCCGTCAACGATGCGGCTTTCAAGAACGAGGAGCTCAAAGGCGGGCGCACTGCCGTCGTCCTCGGGACGACGATGGGCGAAGCCAACGTTTTCGCCGAGCTCGACGAGCGTTGGATTCGTCGTGGTGAAGAAGCTCTGCCGCGCGCCCTCCTCCCCAAGTATGGCTCGACGCTTCTCCCGATTCACGTCGCCCGCGCCATCGGCGCCGAGGGAATGGTCCTCACGTTGCCCGCAGCCTGCGCAGCGGGGAACTACGCGATTGGCTTCGCCGCCGACATGATTCGTTCAGGACGTGCCGATCGCGTCATCACGGGCGCTTCCGAGCTCTTGCAAGAGCTTCAGTTCAACGGCTTCGTGCGACTGGCGGCGATGGCGCCGGAACGTTGCCAACCGTTCGACTTGAATCGCCAAGGGCTCATTCTCGGCGAAGGCGCAGGCATCGTCGTTCTCGAATCCGAAGCGAGTCTCGTCCGTCGCGGGGCGCGCCCTCATGCTGAAGTCGGCGGCTACGGCCTTTCGTGCGATGGTTACCACATCACGCGACCGCGTCCGGATGCGGCGGGCAGCATCGTAGCGATGCAGGATGCGCTTCGATATTCGGGCATCACGTCGAACGACGTCGACTTCGTGAACGCACACGGCACGGGCACGCGGGCCAACGACGCCGCCGAAGCGAAAGTCATGATGGAAGTCTTCGGCGATCGCCGCGTACCCATCTCGAGCGTGAAGAGCATGATCGGTCACTGCATGGGAGCGTCGAGCGCTCTCGAAGCAATTGCCTGCGTCATGACGATCGAAACCGGCATCTATCCTCCGACGATCGGGTTCGAGACGCCCGACCCCGAATGCAACCTCGACATCGTCGCCAATGTCGCGCGCCGCGGCAAAGCCGACATCGTCCTCAACAACTCGCTCGCGTTCGGCGGATACAACGCCGTCACGTGCTTCGCGCGCCCCGGTGTCTTGCCGCCGCCCGAGCGTCTTCCGACGGCCGCATGAATCGGAGAGCGCTGACAGGGCTCGGCATCGTTTCGCGTCTCGGCGTTGGAAAGGACTTCCTCGACGAAGGTCTGCGAAAGAAGGAGACGCCGCCGTATCTCCCGATCGAGTCGTTCGATGCGACGAAGTACGCGACGCCGCACGTTTACGAAGTGCCTTCGTTCGACGCCAAAAAGTACCTGGGAGACAAGGGCCTCCGCTCGCTCGACCGACTCACGAAGTTGATGGTCGTGGCGTCACGTCTCGCGCTTCACGATGCCGGGTTGAAGAAAGACGGCGAGTTCGTGGGACTCGCGGGCGACCGCATCGGCTTCTGCTGCTCGAACGCGTACGGAATGCTCGAAGCGGCGACGGAGCTCGATCGCGTCGCGAAGCTCGAAGACGTTCGCTACATCAACCCCGCGAAGTTCCCGAATACGGTCGCGAACAGCGCGAGCGGTTACGTGAGCATTTGGGAAGATCTGCGCGCGATCAACGTGACCGTCAGCGACGGCAACTGTGGTGCGCTCGACGCGGTGGCGTGCGCAGATATCTACATTGACTCCGCACGCGCGGACGTAATTCTCGTCGGTGGCGCAGAGGCGATGACGGAAGCGCTTTACGTGGCCTTCCAAAAGCTCGGCGTTCTCGATCTCGGCGCGTCAATCGGCGAAGCCGCAGTCTTCATGGCGTATGAGTCGGTAGACACTGCAAAAAAGCGCGGCGCCAAGATTCTCGCCGAAGTGATCGGCTACGGAACCTCGTTCGTGGCGCCCGACGACGAGCGACTCATCTTCGCTTCGGGCGAAGCGATGGTGCGCGCGATTCGCGGCGCGCTCGAAGACGCCAAGCTGACCCCGAACGACGTCGATCTCGTCGCGAGCGGCATATCCGGTCTGCGCGATTTCGACGATACCGAGCTTCGCGCGATTCGCACTGTCCTTCCCGACGTCGCGATCGCTGCGCCAAAGCAACACTTCGGCGACACGCTAGGGGCAAGCGGAGCCGTCGGCATGGCGGCCGCGATCACGTGGTTTGCGGGGACGCCGCCCGTTCTCCATCTCGGCGCAGCGCCCAAAAAATTGAAGCGCGTCCTCGTCACGACGCTCGGCTATTACGGCAACGCGTCTGCACTATTACTCGAACGGTCAGAGTAGTGCTAAACCCGCGCCCGAACTTTTAAGGAGTCCCTCGTGAGCATGAGTTGGATCGACGAAAAGGCACATCGTGAGCTCGCCCGCATTCGCGAGGCGAAAGAGAAGCAGCTCTATCCTCTGTTTCGAGAATTCGAATCGGGAGGGCTCCACACGACGGTCGCCGGCAAGCCGATCATCAACTTCAGCTCGAACGACTACCTCGGCCTCACGAATCATCCAAAAGTGAAGGAGGCGGCGAAGAAGGCCGTCGACAAGTACGCGTGTGGCCTTTCGAGCTCGCGCGTTCAAGCGACGACGACCGAGCACGTCGAGCTCGAAGCACGCCTCGCCAAGTGGTTCGGCTATCCGAAGTGCCTTCTTTTCACGACGGGCTACCAAGCCATGCTCGGCACCATCGCCGCCCTCGCGGACGAAAAGACGACGCTCGTGCTCGATAGTTACAGCCACGCGTGCATTCTCGACGGCACCTTTCTCGCGGCAGGCGTTCCCAAGAAGTCTCCCGAGATTCGCTTCTTCAATCACAACTCGTCGAAGAGCCTCGAGCGCATCTTGAAGACGCGCGAGCGGGAGAATGCGCTGGTCCTCATCGAAGGCGTTTATTCACTCGACGGTGACAAAGGTCACGTCAAAGACTTCGTCGAAATCTGCGAGCGCTACAACACGCCGCTCGTGGTCGACGATGCGCACGGTACGGGCACGCTCGGTCCGAACGGGAAGGGCATCGTCGAAGAGATGGGGCTCGAAGGCCGGGTCCCGATTCTCGTTTCGACGTTCTCGAAGACGTTCGGCGGCATCGGCGGCATTCTCCTCGGCAGCGAAGAAGTCGTCGACCACGTGAAGAACAGCGCGCGCAGCTTTCTCTTCAGCGCGTCTCTTCCGGTCCCGATCGTCGCGGCGGCGAGCACCATTTTGGACATGCTCGAAGCAGACGGCCCGGCGATGGTTCGCGAGCTCCAGCAAAAGGCCGCGTACATGCGCGGCAAGCTCGTAGAGGCGGGCTTCGATCTCGGCGCGAGCAACACGCACATCATGCCCGTCATGTGTCGCGACGAACGGAAAGCGCTATTCATGCATACTGCACTCTTCGAGTGCGGCGTGCTCGCCGTTCCCATCGTCTATCCCGGCGTCAAAGTCGGCGAAGAGCGTCTCCGCATCAATATTACGCGCGGTCACACTCAAGAAGACATGGATACGTTGCTCGAGCTCTTGAAGAGCTACGGCGAAGCTTTCTTCGTGCTTTCCGGCGAAGAGCTCGGCCCGATGGAAGCCTGAGACGCGGCTTTCAGCGATTGCGTTCGAACACACCCGAGCGCGACGTGAGCGGCGCGATCGCGTCGAGCAGCGTCGCCGCGGCTCGGCTCGGATCTGCCGTGTCGGTGACTGCGCGAATCACGGCTACTCCGTCGGCGCCCGAGTCGAACGTCGACTCGACGTTGTGCTGATCGACCCCGCCCAAGGCGAACAACATGATCTCGCGGTGCAGCGCGCGCCGGACGTCTCGGAGGTAGGTGAGGCCGAGCGGTATGCCCTTGTCGGGAGTGCGAAAAATTGGACCGAGAAGAACCCCCGATGGACGAAGTTTCGCAGCGCTCACGGCGCCTTCTTCGTCGTGCACGGCCGCCGAGATGAAACATCGCGGCGCGAATGGGCGCGAAAGAATGCGCCAATCGCGCTCCGGAAAGTGCACACCCACGTCGAGATCGTGTTGCACGATCTCTGCGCCCCGCAAGCCATGAACCATCGGCGAAAGTCCGAGAGCCCTCGTTCGCTCGAGAAATCTCGGGACGATCCCCGCGTACTCGCCGTCGGTCGTAGACGGCAGACGAAGAAGAACCGCGGCGTTTGCGAAGCGCGCGCGCGGCGCGGATCCGTTCTCGATTGCGGAAAGGAGCATATCCACCCCTTCTTTTCCGCCACGATCTTCGGTGATGATGATCAGTCGAGGGTTCATTACGGCTTCATCCCCAGTTCCTCTCGCGCAGTAGGAGCATGACGGCTGGAGGGATAATGCTCAACGAGAAATCGCAGCGTGGCTTCGCGTGCCGCGGAATCGTTCTTCGCTTTGAAATCTTCCGCGAGGAGGTAGAGGGCGTCTCCCGGCGATTCCTCCCGCGCGAGCTCGGGCTTCGGAGATCGCGCGCACTGGTAAGGAGCGATCCCGAACACGAACGAAAACGACATGGCTCGCGCGGCGCGCGAGATCATTCGATGAGCCCGGCGGTCGGGCTGGAGGCATTGGCGTAGCGCGATCGCGGCATCCGTCCGGCGAGAAATGCGTTTCGCCCGGCGCTGGTGGCTTCGCGCATCGCGCGCGCCATGAGCACCGGATCTTTCGCGTGCGCGATCGCGGTGTTCATCAGGATGCCGTGGCATCCGAGCTCCATCGCAACGGCTGCGTCGCTCGCCGTACCGACGCCAGCGTCGACGATGACGGGCACCTTCGCCTCTTCGAGAATGATCGCGAGATTGTGAGGATTACGAATGCCGAGGCCGCTACCGATGGGCGCCGCCAGCGGCATCACCGCCGCGCAGCCGAGATCTTCGAGCTTCTTGCAGACGATGGGATCGTCGATGCAGTACGGGAGAACGGTGAAGCCGTCTTTGATGAGAATCTTGGCGGCTTCGAGCGTCGCTTCGTTGTCGGGATAGAGCGTCTTCTGCGAGCCAATGACTTCGAGCTTCACCATCGGCCCGAGGCCGAGCTCGCGCGCGAGTCGCAGTGTTCGCACGGCCTCATCGGCGGTGTAGCAGCCCGCCGTGTTCGGAAGAATCGTCCAAGACTTGCGAGCGAAGAGCTGCATCAACGAGCCCGAGGATCGGTCCGAGAGATCGACCCGACGAATGGCGACGGTGACGATCTCGGCGCCCGATGCGTCGATCGCAGCTTCGGTCTGTTCGGTCGAAGCATACTTGCCCGTGCCGACGATCAGGCGGCTCTTCCACTCACGCCCTCCGAGGACGAATGCGTCGGTAGTTTTCGGAAGCGCGTTGGACTTGTCGTGCTGCGTGCCGCTCATCGCACGGGAGCATAGCAAATTGTCGTCATTCAGCTCGGTGCTTGATCTCCGGCGGCAA
>JAHFDV010000705.1 GCA_023248815.1 Myxococcales bacterium | reverse complement strand
ATTCCCCAACGCTCACGTAGGCGCGCGGCAAGAATGACGAGCGGCTCCCAGTTCGAGACGACGCGATCGACCGAATCGCCGGGAATCCACCTCGATACGCGCTCGATGACGTCTTCCTCGTCCATGATGCGTGGAACCTGCAAGTAATCCGTCAGGTACGGGCGCACGGACTTCGGTAGGCCCTCCTTGGGCGAATCCCCGACGCCGTAGACCTTGGCCCCCACCTCCGCGAGCCCCCGCGTGTACTGCTGCATTTCGGGCGGATAGGTCGGAGCAAGGAAAACGACGCGCATGAGGCGCTCTCCTATCACACGCGAGCTTGCTTTTGAGGTCGATCCGCCGGCATTTCCTTTCGCGGAACCGTCACGGGGCAAGGCCACGCGCCGTCCGTGCGAACGCTCGCCAAAATTGGACGTTTTTCGCGCTGGGCGACGCCTATTCGATTGACGATAGGGGAAGAGGGAGCGAGATATCCGCCGTGCCCCGCAATATCGTTTTCGTCGCTCCGTTCCCCTCAGAAATCACGATGCGCTTCGTGCGTGCCGTTGCCCGTCTCGAAGACGTGAAGCTCCTCGGCATCGTGCACACGCCGCCGAGCGGGGCCGACCGCAGGCTCTACGACGACATGGTGCGCATCACCGATCCGCTCTCGACGAGCGACATCATCGAGGCGACCGAGATCCTTCGACGCCGTCACGGCCAGCCCGTCCGCATTCTCGGCATCCTGGAGTCGCTCATGGTGCAGCTCGGTGAAGCCCGCGCGCACTTCGGTGTCGAAGGAACGAACGCGCACACGGCCGACCTCTTTCGCGACAAGTCACGCATGAAGACGGCTCTCGCGCAGGCAGGATTGCCCGTCGCGAAGAATGCGCTCGTGCACTCCGTTGCCGAGGGAATGAAGGTCGGCGAGCTCATCGGGTTTCCGTTGGTGCTGAAGCCGCCAGCGGGAATGGGCGCGAAGGCAACTTTCCGCGTGAACTCGTTCGAAGATTTGCATCGCGCACTCAACGGCTTCGGTGTGTCGGCGTCGCAGCCGATTTTGGCCGAAGAGTTCTTGCAGGGACGCGAATACAGCTACGAGACGTTCACGACGCAGGGGATTCCGCGTCTCGCCTCCATCTCGCACTATCAGCCGAGCTGCCTCGAAGTGCTCGAGAATCCGTGGATGCAGTGGACGTGCATGCTCCCGCGCGAGATCCAAGGCGAAGAGTACGAAGAGATCCATCGCGTGGGTCCCGCGGCGATTCGCGCGCTCGGCCTCGAGAACGGAATGACCCACATGGAGTGGTTCCGTCGTCCCGATGGCAGCGTCGCAATCGGTGAGATCGCGCAGCGTCCGCCCGGCGCGCAGATCTCGCTCATGACGGGCATCGTTCACGACAAGAACACCTACCGCGCGTGGGCACGCTCCGTCGTCGACAACGAGTTCGACGGGCCGTGGGAGCGCAAGTACTCGGCAGGCTGCGCATTCCTTCGCGGAATGGGACGCGGACGCGTCGCCGCGATCACGGGCCTCCACGAAACGCACGAGGCGGTCGGCAAATGGATCGTCGAAGCGCGCCTTCCTTCGATCGGCCAGCCGCGCAACGACAGCTACGAAGGAGAGGGTTACATCACCGTTCGCCACGAGCAGACGGAGGGCGTGCAGCTGCTCCTCAAGAAGATCATCGAGACGGTCAAGATCCACTACGCGTGAAGGGCAGCGCGGTCAGTAAAACAGCGCTAGCTATCCGGCACTCAAGCAATGTTATGATGGCTCCTTCGCTGCGCCACAACGCGCCGCTATTACGAGGAAATTCGATGAAACGAACCTTCTTGATGTTCCCACTTCTCATGGCCTGTGGCGGCTCGATCCCTCCGCCCAATGAGCGCCTTGCCGCAGCCGAATCCGGCGCGCGCGGAGCCGAAGAGCTCGGAGCCAACAGCAACCCGCAAGCGTCGCTTCACCTGAAGTACGCGCGCGAGCAGATCGAAGAAGCGAAGAAGCTGATCGCCAACGACGAAAACGAGCGCGCCGCGAGCGTTCTCACGCGCGCATCGGCCGACGCTGAGCTCGCCGTCATGCTCGCCAAAGAGCAGAAGAGCCGCGTCGAGGCGGACGCCGCCAAAGAAAAGATCAAGTCGGTTGGAGGTGGCAAATGAAGCGTCTAGCAAGTCTCCTTCTTCTTGGATCGGTCGTCGCGTGCGGCGCCACGCCTCCGCCGAAAGAGCTCGTGGATGCGCGCGGCGCGTTCGAACGCGCCAAGGGCGGTCCTGCGGCTACGGAGACGCCTGCCGTTCTCCACGAAGCACAAAAATCGCTCGATCACGCCGAGGCGGTCTTCTCGGACGATGGTGACGCGCCGACGACGGTCGACGCCGCCTACGTCGCTCGCCGCAAGGCCGAGCTCGCGGAAGCTGCCGGTCGCCTCGCTCTTCTCGAAAAAGAGAAAGCCGC
>JAHFDV010000287.1 GCA_023248815.1 Myxococcales bacterium | reverse complement strand
GCCGCGAATCCAAACGGAGCGTGGACGTACGGCTACATCCCGGATGGCCCCGCCATCGGAAGCGGCGACGCTGGAGCGCTCATCGTCTTCTCCGCGGTCAACGGTGGTCTGTCTTGGTACGACCCTTCCAACGTCGTCCTCGGCGCACCGGCCGTGTTTCGCAACGACACGGACGCGAGCGTCGTCTTCACCGAGCCAGGGGAGTTCGCGATGCATCCAGGAAACGCGCACGAGTACGTCGTGTCTCGCTGGATAGCGCCCGCCGCAGGCACCTACGCCATCTCCATTCAGTTCAAAGCGGGCGACCAGGGCGAGACGAATGGGCTTCTCCTTCACAACGGCATCGCGATCTTGACCGAGGACTCGACCTCCACGAATGCAGTGCACGACGTCACCGTGAATCTTGCCGCAGGCGACGCTCTGGACGTTGCGGTCGGCAGCAAAGGTGGCTTCGACTACGACACGACGCCGGTGCACCTTACGATCCGTAAATAGTGGCCTGAATACGAAACCTTGGCAGCGCGAATGTCCTGATTGACGTGCGCTGGTGTGGGCCTATACTGCGCGCACTTTTCCGCGGACCTCAAAGGTTCTGCAGAAAAGCCGGGTAGACGATGTTGTCTGCCGCGAAAGGCCAATTGGCCCCTTGGAGTAGATCATGGCGATTTTCAAAGAGAAGACGGAAGAGCTCGTTACGAAGTTTCAAACGCACGCGAAGGACACGGGCTCGCCCGAGGTTCAAGTTGCGTTGATCACCGAGCGCATCACGTACCTTACGGAGCACTTCAAGACGCACGCGAAGGATCACCATTCGCGCCGCGGTCTCATGCAGCTCGTGTCGAAGCGCCGTGGACTTCTCGCGTACCTCAAGAAGACGAACCTCGACCGTTACCGCAAGCTCACGGCGTCGCTCGGCCTGCGTAAATAATCAGTCGGCATAAGTAGTTTACTAAGCAAGCAACAACCCGGGTCGTCCCGCGCATTCTCGCCTCCTTATCTCTTCGATTTTTGCGACTGCTCCGCCATGAAGGCGTGAGGCCAACGCTCGCAAAAACCGAGGACGAAAAGATGGCGAATGGTTAGGGGCCACGAGCGAAGTAGCTCGAGGCCTCGAATGATCGGACGATTCGGGCGTCCTCTCGCACGTAGCGAGGAGAAACATACCAACCATGTCATTCGTTCGTGAATCCGTTGTCGTAAACGGAAAGCCCCTCACCTTCGAAACCGGCCGCCTTGCCAAGCAAGCGCACGGCGCGGTTCTCATCACCTACGGAGAGAGCATCGTCCTCGTGACGGCCGTCTCCGGCGACGAGCGCCCCGGTCTCGACTTCTTCCCCCTCACCTGTGAATACGTCGAGAAGACGTACGCCGCCGGCAAGATTCCAGGTGGATTCTTCAAGCGTGAAGCGCGTCAGCGCGAGGAAGAAATCCTCACCTGCCGCATCATCGACCGCCCCTGCCGTCCGATGTTCCCCGAAGGCTTCCGCAACGACACGCAAGTGATCGCGACCGTCCTTTCGCACGACAAAGAGAACCCGACCGACGTCCTCGCGCTCATCGGCGCGAGCGCGGCGCTCCACATCTCGGACATCCCGTGGGCAGGTCCCCTCGCCGGCGTTCGCGTCGCCAAGGTCGACGGCCAGCTCGTCGCATTCCCGACGATCGAGCAGAGCGAGAAGGCGACGATCGATCTCATCGTCGCAGCGTCGAAAGACGCAATCGTGATGGTCGAAGGCGGCGCCGACGAAGCTTCGGAAGCCGAAGTCATCGACGCGCTGTATTTCGCGCACAATGCGGCGCAGCCGATCATCGAGCTCATCGAGAAGCTTCGCGCGGCGGTTGGCAAAGTGAAGCGTCCGTTCGAGCCCAAGAAGCTCGACGCAGCGATCGCGACGCGCATCAAGGACCTCTCGGACACGGGTCTCCTCGAAGCCTCGCTCATCAAAGACAAGAAGCAGCGCTACGACTCCTACAAGTCGATCAAAGAGAAGGTCCTCGCAGCGCTCACGACCGAGTTCACGGCCGAGAAAGTCGCGGCCAGCGCCGGCAAGATCAAAGAAGAGTTCGAAGATCGGAAGTACGTCGTCGTTCGCGAATACGTGCTCGGTCAGAACAAGCGCATCGACGGGCGCGCGATGAACCAGATTCGCGGCATCATGAGCGAAGCGGGCATCCTCCCCCGCGTTCACGGTTCGGCGCTCTTTCAGCGCGGCGAGACGCAAGCGATCGTCACGACGACGCTCGGCACGACGGCCGACGAGCAGAAGATCGACGGCCTCACGGGCGAACGCTGGAAGCGCTTCATGCTCCACTACAACTTCCCCGCGTTCTCTACGGGCGAAACGAAGCCGATGCGCGGCCCCGGTCGCCGCGAAATCGGTCACGGCGCGCTTGCTGAGAGAGCCATCGTTCGCCTCATGCCGACCAAAGAGAAGTTCCCATACACGGTTCGCCTCGTGTCGGAAGTTCTCGAGTCGAACGGCTCGTCGTCGATGGCTTCGGTCTGCGGCGGCTCGCTCAGCTTGATGGACGCCGGTGTGCCGATCAAGGCGCCGGTCGCCGGTATCGCGATGGGACTCATCAGCGACGGAACGCGCACCGCGATCCTCAGCGACATCCTCGGTGACGAAGATCACCTCGGCGACATGGACTTCAAAGTCTGTGGAACGACGAAGGGCATCACGGCCATTCAGATGGACATCAAGATCGCCGGCTTGTCGCGCGACATCTTGGAGAAGGCCCTCGCGCAAGCGAAGGAAGGCCGCATTCACATTCTCGGCAAGATGGTCGACACGCTCTCCGTTGCGCGTGACGACCTCTCGAAGCACGCTCCGCGCATCACCACGTTGAAGGTGAAGCCGGATCAAATCCGCCTCGTCATCGGCCCCGGCGGCAAGACGATCAAGGGCATCATCGATCAGACGGGCGTCGCCATCGACGTTCAAGACGACGGCACCGTCAACATCGCCTCGAGCGACCCCGAGGCGACGCGTCGCGCGCTCGAGATCATCAAGGGCATCACGGCAGAAGCCGAAGTCGGTGCAACCTACAAGGGTGCGGTTCAACGCATCACGGACTTCGGCGCCTTCGTCGAAGTTCTCCCGGGAACGGACGGACTCCTCCACATCTCGGAAATCGCGCACACGCGCGTCGACCGCGTCGAAGACGTCCTCAAAGAGGGCGACATCGTCGAAGTGAAGGTCATCTCCGTCGAACGCGACGGCAAGATTCGCCTCTCGCGCCGCGAGCTCCTTCCCCTCCCCGAGGGCGAAGAGGGCGAGCAAGCGAAGGCGCGCATGGCAGCCGCCCGCGAAGGCGGCGGTGGACCGCCCCGTGGTGGTGATCGTGGTGGCCGCGGTGGTGATCGCGGAGGCCGCGGTGGTGGCGATCGTGGTGGACCGCCGCGCTCCCGTCGATAAAGACAGGAGCTAGAACGAAAGCGCCGCCTCTCAAGTGTGAGGGCGGCGTTTCGTTCTTTAACGCTCCTACTTTATCGCCGGCGCCAGTCTTGTTTGGGCGAACGTTCGTTCGCCGAGGGCGATACAAGATCAACGGAGGCTCAATCGATATTGGTGAGCGGTACACAGTCGACGGCTGGGTCTTCACCAGCAAATGCGAAGGGATCACTTTTTCTCGAGCGAATCGTTGAGGCCCTGGGTTTGACGAACTCAGGTGGATGCTTCTGTGGGCGAAGTGAGAGTCGTGGAATCATTTACGGGCGTGAAATCTTGGGCGTAGGATCGATCGAGATGATTCCGACTCCGCCTCCGACTGCGGCGCCTCGCGCCGATCGTCAGCAGGTGCTGGTCGTCGACGATGACCCGGCGGTGGCGCTTGCCGTAGAGCGAAGCCTCGTACGCAAGGGCCATGAAGTCCTCATCTGTTCGAGCAACGACGCGTTGCGTTTGATCGTCGAAGAACGGTTCAAGGCAATCGTCAGCGATCTGCACATGCCCGGCGCCGATGGGCTCGACCTGCTCAGTGTCGCGCGCGCCTACGACGAAGACGTTCCCTTCATTCTCGTGACGGGATTCGCCGATCAGCAGTCTGCGATCGACGCGATCAACTTTGGCGCGGACAAGTACCTCACGAAGCCCCTTTCGCTCGACAGCATCAGTGATGCCATCGATCAGTGCATTCGTAGGAGACGCGACTCCGAAAGGCGCACGAGTCCAGGGGAGTTCGACATCGTGCTCGGCCTCATTCGGCCCGTCTTTCAGCCCATCGTCTCCACGAATTCGGGACGAACGGTTGCCTACGAGGCGCTGCTCCGAAGCAATCACCCGGTGTTCGACAACCCCGGGCGCGTCATCGACTTCGCAGAGCGCTGCGCGCGCGTGCGCGATCTCGGGCGCGGAATTCGCAAACTGGCGGTCGAAGCATTCCATCCGCCCAACAAAGACGCGCGCCTGTTCGTCAATCTCCATGCGCAAGAGCTCTTCGACCCGCAGCTCATCAGCCGCGCAGAGCCCATGCGAGAAATCGCAGGCCGCATCGTCTTGGAGATTACGGAACGTGAGAACCTGACACACCTCGAGGACCTGAAACCCCGGCTGCGCGCCCTCCGGGAGCTCGGATTCCAAATCGCGATCGACGATCTCGGCTCTGGTTACTCGGGCCTCGCAAGCCTCGTCCATATGGAGCCCGACTACCTGAAGCTGGACATGTCACTCGTTCGCGGAATCGAAAAGTCCGTGATTCAGCAGAAAATCATCGAATCCATTGCAAAGCTGAGTGATTCCATTGGCGTTACCCTTGTCGCGGAAGGCATCGAGACCCAAGAGGAGAACGCGATGTTGCGAAGTCTCGGTTGCGACTGGATGCAGGGCTACTTCTTCGGCCGGCCCAGCAAAAACCTGGCGGAGGTAATCGATTGAAGAGCGTTTCACGGAGGAAGGCGCCAAACTCTGCAAATACGAGAAGAAAGAAAAACGATGGGCTTGGGCCGATCGAAGCGGCTACTTGGCCCAACGTAATTCCATCTAACCTTCTTGACGGCCGCGGACGTGTGCGGCTTCAGGGATACGACGTCGTCGACGACCTTTCGCGACACTATTCGGAGTCGGAGATCTTCTTCGCGCTCCTCGGGGGCAGGTTTCCGACTCGACGCGAGCTCGAATATCTCGAGCTCGCTTTCGCCGTTGCGATCGTCACGCTGACGCCGGGCCACGCATCTATTCACGGTGGCAAGCTAGCGCGTCTGACACGGGCACGTCCCGCCGCCATCGCAGGGGCCGCGGCGACGATTGCGAGCGACGAAGCGCAGCGACTCGCGGAGTCCGTGGTCGATGCGCGTCCGAAGAAGTCGCTTCTCCTCCACCTCGAGCGATCACCACGTGCTTTCGTCGCCGCCGAAACGCGCACCCGCAGCGTACGTGCGAGGAACGCCACCCAGCTTCTACGCGGGCTCCTCGAGTTCGCCGGACTCGAAGTATCCGTGAACAACGTTCTCCAAGTCGTTCTCCGCGCCCGGTTACCTGTCATCCTTGCGGAGGTGTTTTACGCCGACGCGATCTCATTCAAGGACTACCCAATGCGCGTCCCAGACTACGAATACGTCGGAGCGCGGTCATGAAAATCGAAACGCGCGTAGGAAGAGCTCGCTGGGACGGTCATGATTTCATGGGTTTCGACGTCTTTTCGGAGATCGCCGATCGCTGTTCCTTGACGCAGATGCTCGTGCTGTCCGTGGGAGGGCCAAAGCTCGCGCCAAAGGACCTGGCCGTCATCGATGCGCTCGCCGGTGCACTCCTCGCTGCTGACCCGCGCATCTGGCCGCTCAAGATTGCGCGCGTTGGGTCGTCCAATGGATCCGCGATGACGGGCATCATTTCAGGTGCCCTCATTTTCGACAATATCAACGTCGGCCCCTTCGCGATCCTCGCCGCAGCCCAATTCCTTCGGCGACTTTCGCCTCATCGGGATGACACTGAACTTCGCCGTCATGTGATGGCGACGACTCCCCTTCCCGGCTTCGGGACACCCGCAAGGACGAAGGATGAGCGCCTCGCTCCCTTCCTGACTGCTGCCGCTAAGTACGGCGTCAACAAGCGACCCCATTGGAAACTTTACGAACGCGTCGCGAAGATCGTCGAGACCGAGCGTCAGCTGCCGCTGAACATCGCGCTCCCGGCGGCTGCAGCCCTCACTGACATGGGGCTCGAACCGAAAGCCGTGGGGATCGTCTCCTACGGGCTACTGCAGATTCCCCAGATCGCGAACGCATTCGAGGGTTCGACGGAGAGCTTTCTCCGCGCTCTCCCAGATGAATTCATCCGCTACGTCGGTCCAAAGGCGCGACGCTCGCCGCGGGCGCAACGGCACGAGGGCCGCCGCTCGACATCGGGTGCGCATTGAATCCGAACGAGCACGGAAACATCTGGCACGCAGAATCTCCGCCGAGCAACACGACGCTCGCGACGGCTGGTACGCGCTCGAAGAAGGAGGTCAACGCCGACTACAACGCGTGCATCCTCAACGCGATCTCACTCTACTTCGTGGATCACCAATGCCAGAGTGAACTCGACGCGATCGAGCGGCGGACGGGTCTAAAGCCGAACGACTTCGCGTCGACGACGAATTGGATTTCGTGGGAGCAGTTCGAGACGGTGCTCCTGATTGCGAAGGACTACGCGGTTTCCGACGAGAAGCTCGCGGCCATGCTGATCTATCGCGCGGCAGAGAGCGTCGGCGCGATCCGCTACGCCACTTGGGCGACCACGCCGGCGCTCGTGCTTCACAATGCTGAAAAGGCGAGCCCGTTCTTGACCTCGGTTGCCGCATTCAAGGTCGAAGACAGCGGGCCGAACTTCGTGAAGCTCGTCTACACGACGACGAAGCCGGAATCGCGCCTGATGTGTCTGTCGCGACGCGCCGCGTCCTCGAATACGCCGACCTACTGGGGCCTGCCGCCGGCGATCCTGCGCGAGGGCAAGTGCGTTGGTCGAGGAGACGATTGCTGCGAGTACACGTACCTCTGGTATCGGCGGCGACGCATCGGTCCGGCAATTCTCGGAGCGCTCGCCGGTGGGGGCGTCGCGGTTGCGTTGTCGGCAGTGCACATTCCAGCGATCAGCCTCGCGGCGGGCTTGCCGATCATTGGAGCGCTGCTCGCGCACGTGAACGAGCTTACTCGAGTGCAATCGGCAAACGTATCGACCCAACGCGAGGCGACTGAGACGCTGCAACAGCTTCTGAAAGAGGACGCTGAGGTTCGAAAGGAGTTGCTCGAGCTCCACGCGCGCCAGCGTGACTGGACGAATGCTCTCGAGGAAGAGGCCAAAGGTCGGCTCGCGGCATTTCAGCGCGTGACGGATAGCTTGCGACAGGAATCCGAAAAGCGCGACGACAAGCTCCGCGGCTTCTCGCACGACCTTCGGAATCCTCTGACCGCCATGCTCGCGAACGTCGAGTACCTGAAGACTTGCGGCGTCGAGCTGCCCGCAGACGTCAGTGACACCATCAATGACCTCTCTCTCTCGACCAAACAGATGCATCGTCTCGCCGACGAGCTCACGCGTCTTCTCACGACGAC
>JAHFDV010000704.1 GCA_023248815.1 Myxococcales bacterium | reverse complement strand
TTCGCGCTCTTCTGCGGGAAGAGCAGTGCCGCCGTCTTTGCGGTGAACGACCGCGCGGAGAAGCTCGGTGATGTCGCCTTCGCGCGGAATCTCTTCGACGAGATCGTCTTCGGTTCGCGGCGTGATGACGTACTCGCGCGCGTAGTGAATGAGCTGTGAGACGCGGCGGTCCGGATGCATGCGTACTGCACGCAACCAATGAAGCTCACGCTCGGCCACCGTTGCGCGTTCACCCGCCTTCGGAATTCCACGGCGACGCGCCAAGATCTCCGACGATGGAACGAGATAGCGCTCGTCGTCTTGGTGCTTTTCTTCGCCGTTCTTCTCCTTGAGGCCGAAGCTCAGCAAGCGTCGCGTGCGTGCGTCACCGGGCAGGAGCTCGCGTGCACGCGTGAGGGCGAAACGGCCGAGCTTGGGATCCGCACCCGTTGCGCCGAACTCTTCGAACAGACGCAACCAGAGGCTCGAGCGATTCGGGGACCACTCTACGAGGCGCTTGAGGGTCGCGAGCGCCGCGTTGTGCTCGCCATTTTGCGAGAGGATGGCGGCGATCTGTTCGGCGTCTTCGATGCTGATGTCCGAAGAGAGCGAGCGGACGGCGGCTTTCTTGACCGCGTCGATGCCATCGATGCCTTGGCGTTCGACATAAGCCGCAGACAAGAATCCGCGATCGGCGAGTCGCGTGAGAGCCGCCTGCGCGAGCTTCGGATCGCTCGAACGGAGAAACGAATCGGCGCTGAGGAGCGCGAGCGTCGAGGCGCTCGGATTCGCGATCAGCTTACGAACGATCTCGTTGGCGCGAAGGCGGCCGACTTCTCCGGCCGACCGCGACATCACTTGCGCTTCTACGAGCGAAGCGATCGTGTCGGGGCCCCACGTCTTTGCGTCTTTGATCTTGAGCCGAGCCCACTCTGCCATTCGCTCGGCGCGCATCGCGGCGATGGATCGCTCGACGAATCCAAGGGTTTTCTCGTCGTTGTCTTTCTTGGCCTGCTCTTCGGCGAGGCCGAGCCACCCGCTGCCATTGGCGGCGGAAGGAGAGGTCCATGCGGCGATTGCGAGCTCGTCTGCGGAGAGGCCCGGCGTACGCACGAACTCCGCGAGGAGCCCCGGCGCGCGGGGACTCTTGGCGTCGTCGGAGCCGGCTTCCGTGCGAATGAGAATTTGCGAGAGCGACTCTTCACGCGTCGTCGGCTTTGCACGCAGCGCGCGCGTCATCGCCGTTTCGAGCGTCGGAACGAGCTTTTTGACTGCGCCGACATCCTTGAGGTTCGTGAGCTTCGGCGAAGTCTCGACGCGGATATTCTTGCCGCCGCGCGAGGAGAAACGGATGCGAACGCGCCCGTCGTCTGCCTGCGTTCCCGAGCACGTCTTCACGTAGACGACGTGCTTCCCCTTTTCTGCGCGAACGGCTCCGCCCAGTCGGTCGAAGAGTGCATTGGCATGGAACTCGTCCGAGCGCGCGAGCTCGAGGCCGTCGAAATGCAAACGCGCTTGCCCAGTGACGGCGACGCGCACTTCAATCTCCGTCGCCTCTTTCAGTTCGATTCCCGTCGCGACGAGCGAGCAGCTTTCACCGCGCGGCGCGACGAAGTTTGCGAGAGGCGCTCCCTTTGCGTTTCCGAACACGGCGGGAATGGCGCGCCAGCGCACGTCATAGGCGCCCCATGCGTAAGACTTCTCGGATTCACCGAATGCACCGTCGGCTTCGGGACCGTCTTTGCGATCGAGGCCACCACCCGTGTCTTGGAATGGACCGAGTAGGGCAAGATTCGTTGCTACGCCGAGAGCTGCGGCCTCGTCGACCGCTTGATTCGGATTCGGCGCGAAGCGTGCGGCGATGAGCCCGGCTTCGGCGAGCACGTCGCTCGGCATCGAAGGATCGATGATGCTCGTCGCCCGTCGACCGATCGATACGCTGTCGTGTTCTTCGGCGCGCGGAGCGATGCGCGCGATGAGTGCGAGATCGGCGAGCGTCCGCGCGAGGGGAGCTTTGCGGACCTTGCCGACGAACGACAACATCTCCTCGGGGGTCTTGGCCGTCCATCGAGACGTGGGCTCGGGCGGGGCACCGATGGCCGTGAGGGGAATGGTGAAAAAGAAAAGGGCGGGCGCGAGTTTGCGCATGTGCGTACCAGGCTCCTGTCTCCTCGTCGCGTCAAGCCGAAACGATCGACTCGAGCGGGAAGAGAGCGCGAAAGCATGACACAGTTCGGCGCCCCTTTTGTCTCTGTCGACACGCTCACTTCGCGATTGCAGAAAGGTGCACGACGAACCACTCGCCTCGCCACGAGATGAGCGACTTGATGGGAATGATCTTCGTCCCTCCGCGCTTCGTCATGAAGCGGAGCTCCGTGTTGAAGACGCGGTGATAGCCGACCTTGTTGTACTCCTCGCCCGGTTCGACCCAGCGTCCCCGTCCAGTGCGCACTTCGATCGATCCGA
>JAHFDV010000286.1 GCA_023248815.1 Myxococcales bacterium | reverse complement strand
ACCCGTGAGCGATGCGTTGATCGCGATATCGACCGTTTCTTTGTCGCGAATTTCGCCGACCATGACGACGTCGGGATCTTGGCGAAGGAAGGCGCGCAATGCGCCTGCGAACGTGAGCCCGATCTTGGGCTGCACGTGCACCTGATGAATACCGCCGATCTCGTATTCCACCGGATCTTCTGCCGTGAGGATGTTGACGTTCGGCTTGTTGATTCGGTTGATGCACGCGTAGAGCGTCGTCGTCTTTCCGGAGCCCGTCGGTCCCGTGACGAGAATGATGCCGTCGGGGCGGTTGATGAGACCGTCCATGAGCGCGTAGTCGCGTCCCGAGAAGCCGAGATCCGGTAGGTCGAGGAGGACGCTCGACTTGTTCAAAAGACGCATGACGATGCGCTCGTAGCCGCGGCTGGTCGGAATCGTGCTGACGCGGATATCGAAGCCTTTTCCGGCGATTTTCTTCGTGATGCGACCGTCTTGCGGAAGGCGCTTCTCGGCGATGTTCATCGCCGATTCGATCTTGATGCGCGACACGATGCTGTTCATGAAGTTTCGCGGCGCACGGCGCGCGATATAGAGCTCACCGTCGATGCGGTAGCGAACGAGCACTTCTTTCTCTTCGGGCTCGATGTGAATGTCGCTCGCGCGCTCTTTCACCGCTTGGAGGAAGAGTGAGTTGACCCAGCGGATGACGGGCGCTTCGTCGTCGGAGTCGAGAATGTCACTCGCAGCGTCTTCGTCGACGACTTGCGCGCCGTCCTCGTGCTCGAGCTCGCTTCCGCCCGCGTCACGCTCGTAAACGCGGTTGATCGCGTCGAGCAACTTCTCGGAAGCGGCGACACGAACTTCGATCGGTTTGCCGAAAAGGAGGCGAAGGTCGTCGAACGTCGCGGTGTCGAAAGGATTGCCGGAGATCACGTGCACGGCGAGGTCGTCCTCGGCGAACGCGAGCACGCGCTTCGTCTTCGAAAATCCGATCGGAATCTTAGTGGCGACGGTAGTCGTCACCTGCTCGAGAACGATGTCTTCGATGAAGGGGACTTCAGCCTCCTCCGCGAGCGTGCGCGCGATCGCTGATTCGTCGAGGATATTGGCCTGCGCGAGAAGCTCCGAGAGCTCACCGCCACGCTCTCGCTGAGCGAGATAGATTGTCTCGAGGCGATCGGCACTGACGAGGCCGCGCCGCAAAAGAAGATCGCCGAGAAATCGCTGCTCCATGGATGCCTCGCTCTCGAATCAATCGTTGACGGGGGCCTGACGAATGCTGCGATTCGGTCGCGGCGCCGCTTGAACGGGAGTCGAAGGCGGAGGAGGCTCACCCTGGCCCGCGCTCGTCGTGCCCGAGGGACGGATCGTTGCCGGCATCTCGAGCGGCAGTCCCGGTTCGTGCACTTTGATCTCACGCGGACGCGCGATCTCGTCGAGCTTTCGCTGCTCGTCGACCTTCCGGTAGCTCTGACGAATCACCTCGAGGAGCCCGCTCGTGCGCGAGTAATCCTTCGGTGGCGTGTAGTTCTGATCGGGGTTGAAGACGAAGTAGCGATCCAGGAACTCTTGACGCTCGCGCATCTTCTGCTCGAACACGCGACGGAGGTCCTTCGTGTCGCGGATGATGTACGGCGTGAGGATGAGGATGAGATTGCTCTTCTGGATCGAATCGTTGTTCGTGCGGAAGAGCGCGCCGAGGAGTGGAATGTCACCGAGGAGCGGGATCTTCGATTCGACGTGCGTGACGCGGTTGCGGATGAGACCGCCGATGACGGCCGTCTGCTGGTCTTGCACGATGAGATTCGTCTTCGCCGTCGTCTGAAAGATCGGAATCGCCGCAGCGTTGCCGGGGATCGCTTCGCCGGTGTCGCTGATTTCTTCTTCGACTTCCAAACGAACTTCGTTCGAGTCGTTGAGGTGCGGCTTGATACGAAGCTTCGTTCCGACCTTCGCGCGCGGAACGCTTCCGCCGAGACCACCGCCGAGAAGACCTGCCGCAGCGCCGAGGCCACCCGCCGCTCCCGACGCACCGCCGAGGCCCGAGAGCGCGCTCAACCCGAGGTTGCCTTGCGTCGGCGTATCCTTGCCGATGCTGATTTCAGCCTGGATGTTGTCGGTCGCGAGAATGTGCGGCGTGGACAGAATGTCCGTATCGCTCGAGGTCGCGAGCGCATTCAAGACGACGCCGAATGCCGGAATGGTTTGGCCCGTAGGCGAGAAGCTTTCGGTGCCGGGAATGCCGGGACCGCGGATACCGAGCGCGAGCCCTTGCAGCGCCGTCGCCGTGAGGGGGAAGCCGATCGACTGCAGCGGATTGAGACCACCGACGAGGAGCGAGTCGCCACTGCCGATGCCAGTATCGACAGGAGCACCACCGTGCCAGTTGAACCCGAGCGTTCGTTGGCGCGAGATCGAAAGGTCCATGATGACGGCTTCGATGAACACCTGACGACGCGCCTGATCGAGCTTGTCGACGACGGCGCGAAGAGAAGCGTAGTCGTGCAGAGAAGAGGTCACGATGAGCGAGTTCGTCGCTTCATCCGGGCTCACTTTGATTCCGCCTTCGAACACGCCAGAAGGCGCGCCGCCCGCGCCGCCGGCCGCAGGAGCTTTGTTTTGCCCCTGCGCGATCGCCGTCGCACCTTGGACGATGCCATCGATCGTCTTCGCGAGCTCTTTGGCGTCTGCGTGCTGCAGCGGGATGACGTGAATCTCGCCTTCCGCGGTTTGCGGAACGTCGATCTTCTTGATGAGCTCGAGCATGCGGAGATAGGCCTTCTCCGTCGCGACGATGATGAGCGAGCCCGTGCGATCGTCGGGAAGGATCTTCGCAACGTGGAGCTCCCCTACCCCAGCCGCCGCGGATCCCGGTGCGGCTCCGCCCTTCGAAGGCGCGGCGCCACTCCCGCTCTTCACGTCGAATAGCTCGTTCAGGCGAGTCGCGACTTCGGTCGCGGAGGCATAGTGAACGGGCTCGATCCAAATCTGATCGCCAGCACCACCGACGTCGATCTCTTCGACAATCTGCATCATGCGACGGATGTTCGTACCCGTGTCCGTGATGATGAGGAGATTGCCGGGACCGTAGACGGTGACGTTCGCGTCTTTCGACTGGAAGTTCTTGAGGAGCGTCGCCACTTCGTCCGCGCCAACATTCTTCATGCGGTGCATGCGCGTGACGTAGCGTTCTTCGCCCGTCGTCGCGCCTTTGCTGATCGGCGTGCCTTGAGCCGCAGCGCCCGTCGTCTCGATGATTTTGTTGAAGTTCCCCATCGGAACGACCGTGAGGCCGTTGGCTTCGAGAATCGAAAGGAACGCTTGGTACGCTTCGGCGACCGTCACCTTTTGCGGTGAGTAGATGTTCGCCTTGATGTTGCTCTTGACCTTCGCGCCGAAGATGAAGCGCTTACCGGTGAGGTTCGAGATCGTCTTCACGAGCTCCGCGAGATCCGCGTCTTCGAGCGAGAACGAAACCTTGTAGCCGGGCCCGCGCGGCTGAAACTCCATGGTCTGTTCGAACTGCGGGAGCTTGTCGGTGTCGGCTTGATTGAGCTTGCCGTTAGTACCAACCGTCGTGTCAGGACGCTTCTCGGTGCCGGGCTTCTTCACGGTCGGCTTGTCGACCTTGGGGACGCCGGCATCCTGCGCGCGCGCAATCGCTGGTGCGCCGATGATGGCGCAGAAGAGAAGGCTCTTGAGGTGCTTGTGGGATCGTTTCATTTCGCTTTCTCGGAAGTGCGCCGAATCTCTTTTGCCGGAACGTTCAATCGAAGGTCGAGCCAGTTTGGGCGGATCATTTGATGTTGTAGTCAATGTTCATGTTCTGCCCGCGGCGGTTCATCTGAATGGTCAGGTGATCTGCCTGGCGAAGACGCGCGTACGCTTCGAGCGCTTTTTCTGGGCTCGCCATGTCGAAGCCGTTGATCGTCTGGAGGCGATCGCCGTTCTCCATTCCGAGCACACCGAGCAGCGTGTCGGAACGAACTCCGAACATGCGAATGCCCACGACCTTTCCATTTTCTTGCTCGGGAACGATGCGCGCTTGGCGCATCAGGTCGGCTTGGTTCTCGAGAATGCGGTCGACGACGCTGCGATCGATGTTGAATTCGGTCG
This sequence comes from Myxococcales bacterium, assembly GCA_023248815.1. GTDB lineage: Bacteria > Myxococcota_A > Polyangia > Polyangiales > Polyangiaceae > JAHFDV01. Next base: position 3,439 of record JAHFDV010000286.1, on the reverse strand, counting down.
CGCTGATTTTCTGGATGCCCTTGGCGATCGAAGGATCGAGCGGAGGAGCACCTTTGCGCGGCGTCGGTGGAGGAGTGTCGACCGGGGTTTCGACCTTCGCGGGAGGTGCAGCTTCGCCGCGGAACATCTCTGCCTGACAGAGTGAACGACCGCCGTTGCTGAGCCACACGCGATCCCAACCGACGAACTCGATCTTCTTCCCGTTCACGTCTTGGCCGCGGCGCTTCAGAATTCCTTTTCCTTCGCCGGGGCCGCCGAACGCCGCGAACGACCACTCGGGATCCGTCGATGCGGCGATGATGAGGACCTTCACGCCGTCGCACGGCGGAGCATCGCGCGGGTCTTTGATCTCGGCTTCTGGCTCTTCGTCTTCAGGAACGAGCGCAACCTTCGAGATGGGACCCGTCACCGAATCGAACGGGTTCCGCGAAAGGATCGCATCGGCGGTCACGACGCGCGGCGAAGTTGCCATCGTCGTCGGGACGCCCTTCGCCATCAATGGAGGCGTCGTGATGAGCCGCTCGTCCGGCGCGAAGAAGAGGCCGCTGAAGTGCGCGACGCCACTCGAGACCGTGAGAGCGAGGATCGCCGTCAGGGTGAGTGGGACGAGCCAAAAGTTGCGCCGTAGGAATGCTGAAAACGACATGGAGCCGGAGCCTTGATAGCTAGCAGCGTGCCAACTTTCAACAGCTCGATTTCATTCCGAAATCGGTGACCTCCCCCGCCCTTCGCGACAGCTTGTCCGCGGGCGCCCGGACCTGGGCACGACGTTTGCCAAAGTGACAATCGGAACGGCATCCCCGGCTTGGGTTGCGGTTCATCGGCCTTCGACCGAGGTTCGACATCCTTCTTGGAGCCGACGTCGTCATGTTCCATCCGCAGAAGGCCTTCAAGATCTTCGACGACTACGACCGCGTCACCTACTTCGGAGAGCCCTGGTGCGTAGGAATGGGCCCGTGGACGGCTTCTCGACTCCGCCCGCAAACTGAGCCAGAACGAATCGAGCTAGCTCAGGTGCCTTCGGGCTCTTCGAGTCGGCGATAAATCGTGCGCGGGGAGATTCCGAGAAGCTGCGCTGCGAGCGTCTTGTCGCCCTTCGCGTAGTGCAGGGTTTCGCGAATCGCGCGAAGCTCGATTTCCTCGAGCGGTGTTCCAACGGTGAACGTGAGTTGACCTTCCAGCGTTGGCTCTGCCGCCCGCACGGCGTCGGGAAGATCCGGCTCTTCGATCGTGTCGCCCCGCACGAGAACGACCGCGCGTTCGATGACGTTCTCGAGCTCGCGCACGTTTCCCGGCCACGCGTAATCCATGAGGCGCCCCATCGCTTTGTCTGCGACGCGCAGCCGCGGACGCGCGTTCTTCTGCGCGTAGAGGCCGAGGAAGTGATCGACGAGGAGCGGGATGTCTTCGCGACGGGCACGAAGGGGCGGCGCCGTCATCGAGATCACGTTGAGACGAAAGTAGAGGTCGTCACGAAATCGCTGCGCGCGCACCTCTTGCTCGAGATCACGATTCGTCGCCGCGACGAGGCGCACGTCTGCGCGGACGGTGTCTCCGCCCACCGGCTCGTATTCGCCCTCTTGCAGCACGCGCAGGAGCTTCACTTGCACCGCCGTCGAGAGCTCGCCGATCTCGTCGAGAAAAAGCGTGCCTCCCGAGGCTTTTGCAAAACGTCCCTCCCTTTTGGCAATCGCGCCCGTGAAGGCGCCGCGCTCGTGACCGAAGAGCTCGCTCTCGAGAATGCTCTCGGGAATCGCCGCGCAGTTCACGGCGACAAAAGGGCCTTTGGCGCGCGCACTGCGATCGTGAATCATTCGCGCGATGAGTTCCTTACCGGTGCCGCTCTCCCCCATCACGAGCACGGTCGCAAGGCTCGGCGCAGCTTGCGTCGCGACTTCGACGACGCGTCTCCAAGCGAGCGAGTTGCCGACGACCTCTCGCTTGTCGCGGCTCTTCAGCTCCAAGATCTCGCTTTTGAGATTCGTGTTCTCGGCGATGAGCTTCTGACGCTCGGCCGCTTTTCGCACGCTCTTCACGATGTGAACACGCTTCAGCGGCTTCTCGACGAAGTCGTTGGCGCCTTCTTTCATCGCATTGACGGCCATCTCGACCGAGCCGAACGCCGTCATCATGACCACTTCGACGTCGGGGACGACCTCTTTCAACGCCTTCAATAGCTCGATGCCGTTGGCGCCGGGCATCATGAGGTCCGTGAGCACGACGTGAACGCGATGTTGCCGCACCGTCTCCAGCGCGACCTTGGCGTTGTGCGCAGTCAGCACGCGGATGCCTTCTTTCGCGAAGATCTTCTCGATCGATTCGAGATTGGCAGGATCGTCGTCGACCACGAGTAGCGTGATGTCGGGTGGGTCAGTCATGAGGCAAAGCCGAATCCGTCATAACTGAAAACGCGCCGTAAAACACGGGATGGGGCGAAGAGGCATCAGTGACTCCGCAGAATGCATGCATGCTCGAGCGCTGCAGCCCGAGCATTCCCTGAGCGGGCTCGGCTTCGTGCACCGGCCTTGCGCAGGTGCGTTCGAGGCCTAGATCTTCACGTGGAACGATTTTGCCATGTCGCCGAGCGCGCGCACGAACGGCCGTCGCAGATACACGCGCGCGACTTCTACTGGGCCGTCGCCGTAAATCGTTCCTTCGAGGTGCTTGACGAATTCATCGACGCGGAAGACCGAGAAGTCTTTTTGCGCACGGAACGTGAAGACGCGTCCGTCGTCGGTCGTGAAAGAAAAGACGTAAGGAATGCGGCGCTCTTCGATTCGCCATGTGACCGAACCCTCGATCGGCCGCGTGTCGGCGAGGCCTTCGATGTCGATGATGCCTTCGATGCGCGCGGTCCGCTCCGTGGAGAGCTTCAGCGCGGATTCGACGACGACGCGAAATTTGAGCTCGACGCGTCGGAGCTCGAGCGGCTTCTCGATGAAGGAGAGCTCGCCGAGCATCTCTTCCTCGTAGGTGAAACCGACGGGAGGAAGCCGCTCGACGAACTTGCCAATGACACTGCCGAGAAAGCTCATGGGCTCTTTTGCACGGGTTCGGCGCCGCTCGCCGCGGGATATTTGACGAGGCGAGCGACGATGCCGCCCTCGGCGACCGCCTTCGCGATGTCTGGCACGTCTGCGAGCGTCACGCCGCCGTAGGAAACGTGATTCGGTTCGTGAGCGATTGCGACACCGATGTCACATAGGTCGAGACAGCTCGTGGAGCAGACGCGCGCGACGTCTTTGGCCGCGCCGAGCTCGGCAAGCTTGGCCTTGAGCTTCTTCACGATCTCTTCGGAGCCACGCGCTGCGCACGAGCCTCGCGGGTCGTCGTCGGAGCGGCGATTGGTGCAGACGAAGAGGTAGCGTTCGCGTTGGGGCATTTGGGAGGATTCAGCTCGGGAGATCGAGACTCAGGAGGAGAGTGTCACGAGAAGAAC
>JAHFDV010000285.1 GCA_023248815.1 Myxococcales bacterium | reverse complement strand
CGATCGCCGTCGCGACCTCTTCTTCGTGCGGCATCACGTCGTGCGTCGCCATCTCGCGGAAGTAACGCGCGAGCATCGAGTCGCCGCTGATGCCGTCGTCCTTCGTCTCGCGCTCTTCCTTCGGCGGCTTCGGTTCGTCCGCTTCGTCTGCGATTACGACCGCGTCTTCGTCGAATTCCTCGGCGACCTCGGCTTCAGAGCTCGTCTCTGCCGCTTCTTCGCGCGCCTCTGGCTCTTCGTCGCCGCCGTATCCGGGTGGCGGCAAACTTCCGCGCACGACCTCTTCCGACTCTTGATCTGGCGGCGCCGTGATGAGCGCGCCCTTCGAGGAGCGCGAATCTTTTTTGGCTTTCGTGACGCGTTTCGCTGGCATCGGAATTCGTTTTTCGGGCGAGGGCGTTAGCTTACGAGCTTCGCGGACAGAAAGGAAAGCTACTCGACGAGATGGGGTGGGGAAGCTTTTGACCGCAGCGCTCATGCCTGGATCGAAGCAAGGTCCATTCCTTCACCTCATGTCCGATGGAACGATGCTTGATCGAAATTCGTTGCGTCTCTGGAGGCGAGATCGACGAGAATCAAAGGCTACCATGGCTTTTTCTCGTCTGCGCGGCGTCGTTCGCTCGCAAGTTCGCGCGCTTCGCTGGTGGGGAAAGGTCGCTAATCCGCAAAGCGGCGAGCGAATCGCATTCCTTGCGGCCTGTCTTGTGGGCGGGTTGTCCCAAGCGTTGCTTGCGGGGCTACTCGGTTTAGTGGTCCGTGGGACGACAACTCACGCGCGATCCACCCCTTGGCCTCTCGACAACCCACGCCTCGCGACCGGATTTCTCGTTGGACTCGCCGTCGCGCGAGCTCTCTCGAGTCTCGTCGCGGGCGATCTCGGAGCCAAGATGGCGGGCCGGGCGCTCGTTGCAAGTCGCGACGCTCTCGTCGCATCGCACTTTGCCTGGCACAAAGTCGTGAGACCGAGACAAGGGGATCATACCCCGAGCGATCAGATCGCTCTCTTGGGCACGCGACTCGAGCGCTCTCTCACGGACATCGGACGTGGCGCGCTCGAGGGGGTGAAAGGTGCGCTGGAGATCGCGGCGATGCTCGTCTTCGCGCTCTTTCTTTCGCCTATCGGCGCCTTCTTTTATGCGGCAACGTTGGCGCTCTTCTTCGTGCTCCTCGATCGGCGTGAAACGCGCGCGCTCGCGAAACGAAACGCGCTCGAGCAAAAAGAAAGCGCTGCCGCGGCCGAGCTCTCCAATGCCGTTCGCCACGCGGAGCTTCTCGTGGTGACGGGACGTGACGACGACGCACGACGCTCCGTTCGCGAAGCCACGATCGATCTCGAAGCCGCACGAAATGCGTTCGCGCAGAGGAAGCGCCGCTCGACCGCGATGAACGAGATTCTCGGTGCCGCGCTCGTCGCGACCGCGCTCGCACTCTCTTCGACGGGCGTCTTTTCGCGGATCGCGTTCACTCCCCTGCCCTTCGCGCTCTTCGTCTTCTTCTCGTACCGCCCGATGCGCGCGCTCGCCGATCTTCGGAGCGCCCTTTTCGAGGCACAGGATCTCGTGGAAGCCGCAGAACCCTTTCTGACCACAGAGCCAGCACGCGGCTCGAGCGACGAATCGAACGACGGACGGACCGCGAACGCAGTGCTCGAGCTTCGGGGTCTCGTTCTCGAGCACGGGTCCTGCGCTCCCATTTCTTTCACGGCAGAACGCGGCGCCGTAATCGCGATCGTAGGGCCGAATGGATGCGGGAAGACGACGCTCTTGCGGACGTTGCTCGGGCTCGCAGTGCCACACTCCGGCACGATGACGTTTGCCGCTCGAGAGCTCGCAGCGGAAGTGGGTGCGCGCCCCTTCGCCTGGATGCCCCCCGACGCGGAGCTCCTCTTCGCGACGGCCCGTGCGAACGTCCAGATCGCTTCGGAAGAAAACGCGCCCATCGCAAGAGACCCGATGTTCGATCGCTTCGGCGAGCAGAAGCTCGGAGACGACGGTCGCAAAGTGTCGCGCGGCGAGCGTCAGTGGATCTCGTACGTGCGCGCGAAAGAAAGCCAACGTCCCGTTTTTCTTCTCGACGAGCCGACGACCGGCCTCGACCCAGAAAATCGCGCGCGCCTTTTGGATGATCTCGAACGTCTTCGCGGATCGCGAACGACGCTCGTTGCAACACACGACGAAGGAGTCGTAGCAATGGCGGATTTCGTGCTCGAACTCCCGAGCGCGCGTCTTCGTCGTGGTTTCCGCGCGAGCGCAAAAGATCGTAGTACGCTCGACGCCGTTTCATGATGCGCGCAGCTTTCCTCGCTCTCTTTTCCTCTCTCTCGCTCTTTGCGCTCGCGACCTCCGTCACGGGATGTGCGAGCTCCGACCTCGTTCGGGCCGCGAAAGAGGGGGATCAAAAGCGATTCGCCGAGGCGGTGACCGTTCACGACAAGAGCGGTGACCTCTCGAACGGCGAGGCACTGAACGCGGCCTACGCGATCATCGAGCACGAGTTTTCGAAGGCGAAGCGCGTCGACCTTCCGCCGCGCGTCGATGCGCTCTATTCGTGCGCGAAGTCCACGAAATCGATTTTGGATCACGTAGCCGACGACCACGATGAAGCCGGCGGAAGAGCCGCGCTTCTGCTGGTGCAAACGGGCACGATGAGCGCCTCCTCGTTCGACACACGCATCGACGATCCCATCGAAGGGTTCCGCGCGATCGCGGCACGCAAAGCCGACGACGATGGCGAACGCTCGACGAAGAAGCGTCATCAGGCACTCGCCGACGGCTCCCCAATCGTCCGACGCGCCGCCATTCAAGCGGCAAACGATGCCAAAGATCCGAGCGACCTTCCGCTTCTCCGCGATCGCGCGAGACTCGATCCTTCGCCGATGGTGCGATCGGAGGCCGTGCGTGCGCTCCTTCATCACCGGAGTGAGTCGACCGAATCCATCCTTCGCCTCCTCGCAGACGCAGACGACGTCACGCGCTCGGAGCTCGCGACGGCCCTCGCGACGACCCGGTACGACCCCGAAAACGGCGCTCCTGAACTTCGTCGGCTTCTCGCAGCGAACGGAACGCGCGCGAGCGCGATGCTCGGCGCCGTTTTTTTCGTGCGCGGCAACCACCCAGATGATCCGCAGACGAGCGAGCTTGCGACATCGATCGTGATGGAGAACTTGCGCCGCGGCGGACGCGTAGAGCGAATGGCCACCCTCCGTCTCGTCCCCCTTCGGTCGCCCTTTCTCGAAGAAGTGGAGACGATCGCGCGGGCATCGGACCGCGAAGGCATGCTGGCGGCGTGGACGCGTTTGCTCGAGATTCCTGCGCGTGAAAAAGCCGCGACCGACATGCTGATGCGGTTTGCTGGCAACGATTACGGGCGCCTCTCGAGCGAAGCGCGAAAGACTCTCGCATCGCGGCATGTGACGTCGATTCAGGCTTGGATCGAGCGCGATCTTGCCTCTCCCGACGAAGCCTCTCGAAGACTCGCGATTTCGGCTCTCGGAGACCTCGATCGCGTGAGTCGAGCCACCCGCCTTCTTTCCTCGAAAGACGCGGATTTCCGCATCCGGAGCGCTTGCGCGATGCTCGCTACGCAGGACCGTTGACAACCAGAGGTCAACCCCTCTAATCCAAAGCGCATCCAATGCGACTTTCTGCCCTAATTGTCACGCTCGGCCTCGGCCTCACCACTTCTGGCTGCCTCTCTTCGATGGTCCTGAATGGGACGATCGCTTCGACGCGAAAGGCGTCGGGGGCGTTCAACTCGATCGGCGACTACGATCTCGCGATGCGCGGCGCCAGCGCCGGCATCGTGCAGTTCGAAGGATTCCATGAGCTCGCGCCAGACAACAAGGACGCGCTCTTCCTCCTTCTTCGCAGCTGGATGAGCTACGGCTACGCATTCCCGGAAGACGAGCTCGAGGCCGCGAAGGACGCGGATGACGAAGCGCTCATCGAGTACCACAAGAGCCGCGCCCTCATGGCGTACGGCCGCGCAATCAAATACGGCACCGAGCTCATGAGCAAGAAGGCCGAAGGCTGGGACAAGGGCGCACGCAACAACGCGGCGACCATCAGCGCTTGGCTCGCCGAGAACTTCCAAGACAAAGAAGACGCGGAGACGCTCTTCTGGGTCGGCTATGCCTGGCTCGCGCGCATCAATCTTAACAAGGACGAGCCCGCGTACGTCGCCGAGCTCTTCGTCGGTGTCGCGCTCCTCGAGCAGAGCCGCAAGCTCGACCCGACGATCGTGAGCTGGGGATCGACGGTTGCTCTCGCGTCGTATCACTCGCGCACGGCCCTCGCCGAAGTCGACCTCGCGAAGCAGATGTTCGAGAAGTCGATCGCCGAGACGGGACGCAAATCGCTGCTCAACCTCAACGCCTACGCAACGAAGTACGCGTGCACGACGGGCAACAAGGCGCTCTACGAATCGCTCCTCAAGGAAGTCGTGGAGAAGGACGATTCCGGTCCCGAGTACGACAAGCTTCGTCTCTCGAACGCGGTCGCAAAGCATCGCGCGCACCGCGGCCTCAGCCGCAAGCGCATGATGGACTGCGGTTTCGACGTTTCTTCGCCCGACACGAAGGTCGCCGAGACCAAGCCCGCCGAAGCACCGAAGCCTGCTGAAGCGCCGAAGTCGGAGCCCGCGAAGACCGAAGCCACCAAGTCGGAGCCCGCAAAGGTGGACGTCAAGGCAGCACCGAAGCCCGCCACTGCCAAAACCCCCGCCGCCGCGAAGACGGCTACGCCCCCCGCCAAACCCTAACTGATTGCCGCCATTGCCTTGAATGGCCTCGAGGGTTCCCCCGTCCATCTGAACGCGTTCCCTCGAGCCCCGTTGCTCTCCCCTTAAGAGGTTCACCGAACATGAAGAAATTTGCTGGAATTTTCGCAGGACTCGCCTTTCTCGGACTTGCTGGCTCGGCCCATGCCGAGACGACCGTCATCAAGGTCGGAACCATCGCCCCGGCCGAATCGCCGTGGGGCAAGGTGTTCAAGGTTTGGCAAAAGGCCGTGAAAGAGAAGTCGGGCGGCGCAGTCGAGCTCCAGTTCTTCTGGAACGGCCAGCAGGGCGACGAAGCTGCGATGGTGAACAAGATTCGCGCAGGTCAGCTCGACGGCGCGGCCATCACGGCGACGGGCCTCGGCTCGATTCACAAAGGCGTTCTCGTGCTCCAGCTTCCGGGCCTCTTCGGCAGCTGGGAAAAGCTCGACGGCGCGCGCGAGAAGCTCAAAGGCAAGTTCGACGAAGCGTTCGAAAAAGAGGGATTCAAGAACCTCGGCTGGGGTGACGTCGGCGCAGCTCGCGTCATGACGAAGGGCTTCGAGATTCGCGTTCCCGACGACCTCAAGAAGAAGAACGTCTACGTCATCAAGGGCGATCCCGTGATGCCCGTCTTCTTCTCGACCATCGGTGACATCACACCGAAGGAAATCACGCTCAACGAAATCACGCCCGCGCTCACCTCGGGCTCGATCAACGTGATCAACTCGCCGGCGCTCGCCGCCGAGCAGCTCCAGTGGGCACCCCAGCTCGATCACTTGAACGAGATGATCACGGGCTACGCAGTCGGCGCGCTCGTCTTCTCGTCGTCGAAGTTCAAGACGCTTCCCGAAGCGCAGCAGACCATCCTCAAGGACACGGGCAGGATCGCATCGGAAGCTCTTACGAAATCGATTCGTAAGGCGGACGACGACGCCTTCGCGCGCCTCAAGGGCCGCATGAAGACGTACGCACCGACGCCGGAAGAGCGCGCCAAATGGAACCCCGTCTTCGAAAAGACGCGCGCGAAGCTCAAGGGCGCGACGTTCAAGGCCGAAGACGTGCAAGCGGTCGAAGACGCAGCACGCTGAGACCTGCTCCATCGAACAGCGAAAATCGCCTCGCCCCCACTTCGTTTGAGGGGCAAGGCGATTTTCTCTTTTGTGCGGAACGGCTGAGCAGGTCGCTTTCTTGTTGCTGCTCGATCCTTCGGATCGAGGGTTGGCTTTGTTTGTTTTCTCGATTCTTCGAATCGAGGGTTTTGCTAGGGGTCTTGGCTCGCTCAGCAATGGAACGCGCGATCGATGTTCGAGTCGTCGAGCGTCGCGCCGAGCTCGAAGCGCTTTTTTCCGAGTCGGTAGCGCACCAGGAAGATCGCGAGGGAGAGAAGGGTCGACGAGAGAGCGCCCCAGACGACCGAGGCCACCGTGAAGCCGATGTGGTAGCGGCGATGAACGTTTGTCGGCAAACCGAGCGAGGCGAGCGCTTCCTGATTGCAGTAGGCGATGAAGGCGACCGCGAGCGCGATGACGACGCCGCCTGCGATGTTTTCCCAGACGGGAATCGGTGCACCTTCCTTCGTTCCTTCAGCAAGTGTCCAGAGCAGACTGCCCATCAACGACGCGGCGATTCCTTGCGCGTAGAAGAACGCCGTTGCGCGACGCGAGTAGCCGACGGTGCGGTAGACGATGTGGAAGGTAACGAGATCGAAGATCCCGAAGAGCGCGGCGCGTCCCACGCGGTACCAGGCGGGACGGAGGAATTCGGGGATGGGCTTGCCCGAAGAGGCGAGGTCGTCGAGAAGGGCTGCGCGCGAGAAGGTCGTGGATTGCATCCCCATTCATCGGCCGCGTGCTCGAAAGTGTTGCGTGCTCTTGCCTCCCGACCGCGCATTGCCCCGATTTCGTGACCTCTCCTTGCCCGGTAGTTTACCCTTCGCGGCATGGCCGTAGAATCGACGTCTCCTGCCGCGCCCAAAGGCGCCGCACTTACGGAACCGCTGAAGCGGTTCGATGAAGCTTGGACCCGTGTCGATGCGCGCCTCTGCGCCGCCGTCCTTCTCGCGGAAGCCGCGCTCATCGTCGCCTGGGTCCTTCTCAAGGGACTTTCAACCGAAACGGAAGTGCTGAGGCATGCAGCCGAGGGGTCGACAACGGACCGCGGCGGCCTCGTGGTTCGCGCGATTCTCGGTGCTGCAGCCCTCGCAACGGGCGTGCACGTATTGCTACGACCGCGAGACAACGAGGCGCCGGCCTGGCGAAAGAAATATCTCGTCGCCGTCACGGCTGCGCTCGTCGTGGGTCTTTTCTCGTCCCTGCTCTGGCTGAAGACCGGCACGGGGTATTTTTCGAACATCATCAACTGGCTGAACACGTCGTCTGCGTTGGCGATGACGGGCGGCCTTCGCGGCCTTGCGACGTTCCTCACCCTTTGGGTAGCGCTCATTGGCGGCTCCCTCGCAACGTCTCAAGGGAAGCACATCAACGTCGACGTCGTGCAGCGCTCTCTCGGCGAACGCGGAAGGATTTTCGTCGCTGCGCTCGTTTGGCTCGGAGCCGCAGGCCTGTCCGTTGCCGCGGCCATCGGCTTCGCTGACTACATCGCCGTGACGGGCTACAAGCTCAACCCGGCAGACGCACCTTGCGCGGATGACCCGCGTCGCCTCTGCGATGTCGCTCCAGGAATCAAAGTTGCGCACGTGATGCGTGAAACGAAGCGCGACCTATTTCTATTGGGTCGCCAAGTCAGCCTCGATTTCAAGACGCTTCCGCGCGTGCTCGGCGGCACGAAGTACAACGACTATCTCT
>JAHFDV010000703.1 GCA_023248815.1 Myxococcales bacterium | reverse complement strand
CAGCCTTGTCGGCGAAGGAGAGGGGAAGCTTTGCGTCGGTCACGAAGACGATCGCGTCGGCCTCCGAAATCGCGAGCTTCACATGAGAGGCGATGCCCGCCTTCATTGGGTCTTTGTCTTCGGGGTCGAAGCCGCCCGTGTCGATCAGTGTGTAAGGACGGCCGTACGCATCGGTATCGGCATAATGGCGGTCACGCGTGACACCTGGCTCGTCGTGAACGATCGCAATGCGGCGGCGTGCGAGACGATTGAACAGCGTCGATTTGCCCACGTTCGGACGGCCGACGATCGCGACGATCGGGTGACCGAGGTTGCCTGCAGGGAGAGTCTTCTTCGGTCGTGGGCGGAAATGCTTCGTCATCGGTCGGCCTCGTAGCCCATGTCGATGAGCCCTTTTTCAGTCTGATACCATTCTTCGGTCACGCGAACCCAGGTGTCCATGTGGACCTTCTTGCCGACGATTTCTTCGGCACGCTTTCGCGCTTTTTCACCGATCATCTTCAAGGTCGCTCCACCTTTTCCGATGATGATCTTCTTGTGCGATTCGCGGTCGACGTGAATCGTCAACTTGATGTGCGTGATCGCCTTTTTCTCTTCCCACTCGTCGCACGTGACGGCGACTCCGTGCGGCACTTCTTGATACGTCGCCGAGAGGATCTGTTCGCGCACGTATTCCGCGACGACGAAGCGCAGCGAGCGATCCGTGAGCGTGTCACCGTCGAATTCGAAAGCGGCCTTGGGAATACGGCCTTCCAGCTCTTTTAGAATGCGCGGCATTCCGTCTTTGCGGAGCGCACTGACGGGGATGATCGCGACGGCCTTCGTCTGACCGAGGCGTTCGAGGAGCGGAAACAGATCGGCCTTGAGCTTCACACGATCGATCTTGTTGACCACGAAGATGAACGGCGTCTCTTCGGGAATCGCATCGAGCAGCTGCTCGTCGTCGCGCGAGAGCTCTCGTCCGGCTTCGATGAGGAAGAGAATGACGTCGGACATCGAGAGCGCATCGCGAACCTCTTGGTTCATGCGCGCCCCGAGCTTGCTCTTCGCCTTGTGGACGCCGGGGGTGTCGTAGAAGAGAAACTGCGAGGTCTTCGTCGTGAGAATGCCGAGGATGCGGTCGCGCGTGGTTTGCGGATGCCGGCTAACAATCGACAAGTGCTCACCTACGAGCGCGTTCATCAACGTGCTCTTTCCGACGTTGGGTCGGCCGAGAAGCGCGATTCTCCCGGTGCGTTTCACGGTAGTCACGGCCCCCTACTAGCACATACGAGATGCGGTTGCGCATCGTACCCTCGGCGATTAGGCTCCCCGCCACCTTGACTTCCGGGGAAATTGCAACTTCCGCGCTGCCTGAAACCACTGCGGAAAAGACGTCGCGCACCGCGTTTTCGCTGCCCCCTTGGGCGCCGTGGGCGTTCTCGCTTTTACTGCCGCTGGTCTTCTTCCTGCTGCTCCCACCGCTCTCGCAGGCCGGTCTTTGGGACCCGCACGAGCTCAACGTGGCCGACCTCGGCCGAAGGCTGGCCGTAGGCCTGTTTGGTGCGCACAACCTCGAGCTCGTCGGCGCAGACAACTCACTTCCGCACCTCAACGATCTCGGCCGCCCCGAGCTCCCGTTCACTTCGATTGCGCTCGGTTTCAAGCTTTTTGGCCTCCACGAATGGGCTGGGCGCCTTCCTCTAGCCCTCTGGGGCGTGCTCGGCGTCATGGCGACCTACGTCACGGCTGCGCGACTCTTCGACAAGCGCACGGGCGTCTACGCAGCAGCCATCCTGACCACGATGCCCCTCTACTTCGTGCAGGCTCGCACGATGATGGGCGACATCGTCTCGATGGCCAGTTTCGCGATGAGCTTCGGCAGCCTCAACGTTCTCGCCCTCAAAGAGACGAAACTCGTCGAGCGAATCGCCTTTCTCCTTCTCGGAGCGCTGGGGCTCGTCGCCGGTTTCTACAGCCGCGGACTCCTTCTCGGGGTCGCGGCGCCGCTTCTGGTCGTCGGCTGTTCCGCCTCGCTTCTACAAGTCGCACGCGGCGGCTCGTTCAAGAGCATTTTCGCAACGGCCGTTGGCGCAGTCTCGCTCATCGCTGGCGCAGCCGCCGCGTGGCTCGTCGTGCCGAAGGTCGGAGCCATCGCCGATCTCAAGGTTCAGGGCCCAGCGACCCTGTTCGTCTCCGTCGGCACGATCATCAAGAATCCGGCCAAAATCCCCACGTTCGATTACTACATCGGCCACATCGGACACGCCGCGGCTCCTTGGAGCGCCTTCATTCCGCTCGCCATTGGACGCCTGTTCATCGCGCCGACCGCGACCGCTTCGGACAAAGGTTCTGGAGGCGAGGCGAGCGCCACGCGCGCGTCGATTCTACTCGCGATCGCGATTCCCTTCGCTGCGCACACGTTTCTCGTGACGCATTCCGACCCCATTCCGTTCATCGCCGCTGCGCCGCTCGCGCT
>JAHFDV010000284.1 GCA_023248815.1 Myxococcales bacterium | reverse complement strand
CTGCACGCTTCATCGGTCGCTTTCGACGCGTCGACATTGGAAGTGTGGGGACCGCTTCTCACGGGCGGCAAGCTCGTCGTATTCGAGGATGGATCGAGTCTCGATACGATCGGAGACCGCATCGAGACTACGGGCGTCACGTCGCTCTGGCTCACGTCGGCACTTTTCACGGAGCTCGTCGAGGCCGGTCTCCGTGGATTCGGCAGTGTGCGCCAAATTCTCACGGGAGGAGACGTCGTTTCACCTGCCGCGGTGGTTCGCGCGTTCGAGATCTTTCCGGAGTGCCGGATCATCAACGGCTATGGTCCGACGGAGAACACGACGTTCACGGCGTGCGGTGACGTCACTCGCGACGACGCGGTCGCGGGGTCTCTGCCTCTCGGTTTTCCCATCGCCGGAACCCATGTCTCGTTGCGAGATGCGAGCGGACTCCGGGTTGCCGCCGGTTCCGTTGGTGAGCTGCTTGCTGGCGGAATGGGGCTCGCTCTCGGATACGAAGGTGACGCGGTGCAGACCGCCGAGCGGTTCGTCCCCGATCCGGATGGGCACGGCGAGCGCTTGTACCGAACGGGAGATCTCGCGCGCTGGCGCGCCGACGGTCGCTTGCAGTTCTTGGGGAGACGCGATCACCAAGTAAAGATCCGCGGCTACCGCATCGAGCTTTCCGAAATCGATGCCGCGCTCACGGCCCTCCCCTTCGTGCGTCACGCCGTGGCGGTGACGTACGAAGGTGCGGCGAATCAAAAGCGCATCGGAGCATATGTATCGTTGGAAGAGGGACATCACGCGGCTCCGGAGGTCCTCCTTGCTGGTCTCGGCGAGCTCCTCCCTCGCTACATGATTCCGGACGCGCTCATGGTGCTGGACGCGATGCCGCTGAACGAGAACGGCAAGGTCGACCGCGCCCGTCTCCCTGGCATCGCGCATGCGCCAACGCTCAGCGGTCGTGTCGCGCCGCAGTCGAAAACGGAACTTTGGCTCGCCGATCTTTTCGCCGAAGTGCTGGGCTCGCCCGAGCTCGGCGTCCTCGATAGCTTCTTCGACCTCGGAGGCAATTCGCTCTCCGCCGTGCGCATCGTCATGCGCATTCGCGCGCTTCTCGGAGTCGAGATCCGTGTCGATACGCTCTTTCGCTCGCCTACCATTCGCGAGCTAGCGCTCCTCGTGGATGGAGCTCAGCAGAGCGCGATCGATGCGGTTCCCGAAGATTCGAACGAAGGTCCTTGGCCGCTCTCTTTCGACCAGCAACGACTTTGGTTCGTTCGCCAGCTCGATCCGACTTCGACCGCTTACAACAACGTGCGCGCCTTCCGACTGCGCGGTCCGATCGATCGCGCACGCCTGGCTCGCAGCATCCAGCGCCTCGTCGCTCGCCACGACTCTCTGCGCATGGTCTTCCAAGAACACGGCGGGCGACCTGAGCAGATTCTTTCAGCGCTCGCTCCTCCCACTCTCGAGATCGTAGACGGCGTCGCGCTCTCCGCAGAAGCCGCCGTCGCCGCTGTCGTGGAGCGGCACCTCGTTCTCGAGACGGGACCTCTCTTTCGTGCGTTCTTGTTCGAGCTCGGCGAAGAAGATCACGTGCTCGCGCTGCTCATCGACCACTTGGTGAGCGACGGTTGGTCCTTCTCCGTTCTCTTCGAAGATCTCGCTCGACTCTACGCCGATGACGCCACCTTCGAACGGACCGGCCCCCGCTACGTCGACTACGTGAAGTGGCAAGCTTCGCAGCTGACCCAAGACAAGCTGTCCACGCTGCTCGAATTCTGGCGCCGCACGCTCGATGCCCCGGCAAAGACGGAGCTCGAGACGGATTTCCCTCGTCGCGACGTCTGGAAATTTGCTGGAGACACGGTTCGTTTTCAGGTGACGCGCGACATTGCGGATCGTGCACGAGCGGTCACGAGGGCCGTCGGCGCACTACCGTTCTCGCTCTTTCTCGCCGCGTATCAGGCGACGATCTGGACCCGAACGCAGGACGACGACGTCATCGTCGGTGCACCGACGGGCGTGAGGGCGCATGCCAGCCTCGAACGCGTCGTCGGTGTTTTCGTGAACACACTCGTTCTCCGCACGAAGCTCGAAAGAGACCTTTCGTTCGGCGGGCTCGTTCGGAGGACCCAAGAAACGGCTCTGAACGCGTTCGCGCACCAAGAGTTGCCGTTCGAGAAGCTCGTCGAACATCTTTCGCCCTCCCGCGACGCGTCTCGAACGCCTTTCTTCCAGTTGATGTTCGTCTTCCAGAACGCACCGCCGATCACTTTTGACTTCGCGGGGGTTCACGCCGAGCCCATCCCTCCCCGAACTCAGACCACCAAGTTCGACGTCGTTCTCACGCTCGAAGAGTCGAGTGACGGCGGCTACACCGGCGAGTGCACGTTCAACGTCGAGCTCTTCGAACGTCGGACCATCGAGCATCTCGTCGAAACCTACCTGCGCGTGCTCGAAGCCGGCACGCGCGAACCGACGCTTCCACTTTCCGCTCTCGCAAAGCTCGCTGCGACTCATGGGCGACAAAACTCGTCCCAATCGGTCCGTGAGCACGCGCGCAAGGTTCTCCCCGCATACATGGTCCCGAGCCGCGTCGTAGTCGTCGACGCAATTCCACTGACGGCGAACGGCAAAGTCGATGCGGTCGCTCTCGCTGCGCTCGCGAAGGTCGCGTCGCTGGAGAAGAAGAAGGGCCCCGACGCGAGGACCGAGACCGAGCGTGGAGTCGCGAATGCTTTCCGCGAAGTTCTCGCCGTGAGTGAGGTCGCGTCGGATGACAGCTTCTTCGATATCGGCGGTCACTCGCTTCTCGCAATGCAACTCGTCTCGCGACTACGACGGCAATTCAGCGTCGATGTTTCGCTACGCGACGTCTTCTCCGACGCGACGGTTCGCGGTCTCGCACGCGTGATCGACGAATCCACGACGCGGACAGTCGTCGCGTCTATCCCGCACGTCCCCAATCGAAAGCACGCGCGTCTCTCGTATTCGCAGGAGCGCTTGTTCTTCCTCGAGCAGCTCGCTCCAGGAATGACCGCCTATCTCATTCCAATCGCGTTGCGTGTGCACGGAAATCTCCGAGCCGACCTCCTCGATCGCGCTCTTCGGTGGGTCGTTGCGCGCCACGAGGGCCTGCGTTCTCGATTCGTCTACGCGCAAAGCGGCAGCACGCGCGAGGTCGTGCAAGAGGCGCTCTCTCCGCAAAACATCGGCTCTTGTCTCGAAGTCATTCGTGCCGAGGACTGGAGTGACGAGCGGATCACGCGGGCCGTGAGTGCGGCTTTGAACGCGCCTTTCGATCTCGCGAGCGGCCGACTTTTGCGGGGGTTACTCCTCGATCGCTCCGGCGGCGACAGCGTTCTCGCTTTCGTGATGCATCACATCGTCTCGGACGGTTGGTCGATGAGCCTCCTCATCGACGAGGTGTCGCTCGCTTACTCCGCGTTTGCGCGGAGCGAAGAGCCGTCCGCGCCCCCTCTCCAACTTCAGTTCTCGGACTTTGCCGAATGGCAGCGGGATGAGCTCTCGGGATCGAACCTTGCGCGCGAGATCGGCTTTTGGAAGGAACAGTTGGACGGCGCACCACTCGTCTTGGACCTTCCCACCGACCGGGGACGTCCGTCACTGCAGACGTTCTCCGGCGCGGCCATCCATTCGCTCATTTCGAAGGACGTGACGACACGGCTACGCGAGATCGCGAAGGCAGAGTCGGCGACGATGTTCATGGTTGCGCTCTCGGCGTTCGCGCTCCTTCTCCACGAGGAGACCGGACAACGAGACTTCGTCATCGGAACGCCCGTCGCCGGTCGCGAGCATCCGGACACGGAAAAGATCATCGGCATGTTCGTCAATACGCTGCCGATTCGAGCACGCTGGAAGAGAGGGGCGTCCTTTCTCGAGCTCGTTCGTGAGGTGAAGGCCCGTGCGCTCGGCGCGTTTTCACATCAGCACTTGCCACTCGCACAGCTCGTCGAGGCGATCGCCGCCGCCCGCGACACGAGCCGAACTCCGCTCTTTCAAGTCGTCTTCGCCCTCCAAAACGCTCCGGACGCCCGCGGAGGAGGATTGGGGGACGGCATTTCCTTCGAGCCGTACGAGAGCGCGGCGGTCTCTGCCAAGTTCGATCTCACGCTCGAATGTGAAGAACAAGGGGACGGCACTCTCGGCATCACGCTCACGTACAACACGGATCTCTTCGATGCCGCCACTGCGGAGCGCTGGCGTAAGGCTTACGAGTCCGTGCTCGCTGACGTGTCCGCGGCGGGTGCGCCCGGCGCACGTCTCGATGCGGTCGTCCGTTCGCGTCGCGTGCACGCGCTCGCGGAGATGGCCGAGCTCGGCGAAGGCGCACGGCCGAACATCCCCGCGCGCTGCATTCACGAAGCTTTCCGCGTGCAGGTCACGCGAACGCCGGACGCAACGGCCATCGAGTGCGCACGCGAACACCTCACCTATGCGGAGCTCGATGCACGCTCGGACGCGTTGGCCCGCGCGCTCGTTGGGCGCGGAGTCGAGTACGGTGACCTCGTCGCGCTCGTCTTCGATCGAAGCGAAGCTGCGCTCGTTGGAATCTATGGCGTGTTGAAAGCCGGCGCGGCGTTCCTTCCTCTCGATCGCGCCCTCCCGCGGGAACGAGCCGAGCGAATGCTTCACTTGGTGAACGCAAAGCTCGTCCTCACGTGGGGTCCAGCAGAAGCCGATGCGCGTGAGCGTAGCGCTGGGCGAGCGGTGTTTCTCGTCGAAGATCTCGTGAGAGAGGGCGCTGCGCTGCCGAAGCGCCCGCTCCCGATGATGAGTCCCGAGCTTTCGGCGTATTGCATCTTCACTTCGGGATCGACGGGAGAGCCGAAGGGTGTCCTCGTTCCACACCGCGGCGTCGAGCTCATGGCACTCGCGAGCGCGCGTTCGGCCGAGCTCGGTCCCGGCGTGCGTGCGTCGCACCTCGCCTCTCTCGTTTTCGATGCCTGCCTGCTCGAATTCTTCGGCGCGACGCTCTCGGGCGCGACCCTCGTCTCTTTCACGGAAGAAGAGCGCACGACCATCGCCCAGGCGATGGTGAAGCATCGCATCGCGTCGGCTCCCTTCTTCCCGCCCGCACTTCTCCACGATCTCGCGACTTCTCGTCCGCCCCTTCTCCGCCATCTCGTCGTCGGTGGAGAGATGAGTCGCGAGGAGGACGTGAAGGCTCTCGTTCCTTTCGTGTATGTCACGAATGCATACGGCCCCACGGAGTTCACGGTCGCTTCGCACGTGGCTCCGTTCTCCGCCGAATCGAGCATGCGCACCCTGGGGCGTCCGTTGGACGGCGTCGCGAGCTGGGTGGTGGACGCGGAGATGAACCTTCGTCCTCGCGGTGCGCCAGGAGAACTCTGCCTCTCCGGAAGTCGCCTCGCGCACGGCTACATCGGGCGCGGAGATCTCACGGCAGAACGGTTCGTCCCGAACGCATTTTCCAAAGACGTGGGCGCGCGCATGTATCGAACGGGCGACCTCGTCCGCTGGAACAATGCGGGAACGCTCGAATATCTCGGCAGAATTGATC
The DNA here is from genome assembly GCA_023248815.1 of Myxococcales bacterium. GTDB lineage: Bacteria > Myxococcota_A > Polyangia > Polyangiales > Polyangiaceae > JAHFDV01. The sequence goes on along the minus strand of JAHFDV010000284.1, from coordinate 2,036 downwards.
ACCAGATCAAGCTCCGCGGCTATCGCATCGAGCTCGGCGAAATCGAAGCGTCCTTGCTGTCACAGACCAACGTGACGGGGGCGGTGGTGACCCTCACGGGAACATCGTCCGAGAAGCAAGCGCTCGCCGCCTATGTGACCGGCATCGACCTTTCTGCGGCGCGCCTCCGAGAGGCCTTGGGTGCGAAGCTTCCCGGCTACATGATTCCGAGCACCTTCACCGTGCTCGATCGATTGCCGGTCAATGCGAGCGGCAAGATCGACCGACACGCGCTGCCTCGCCCATCGCTGCTCGATGGGAAGGAACACGAGCCGCTGAGAGGTGACCTCGAGCAGCTACTCGGACGAGCGTGGGCAGAGGTTCTCGGGATCGAGCGCGTCGGGCGTGGCGAGAGCTTCTTCGATCTCGGCGGCCATTCACTCGCCGCGATGAGGCTCGTTTCTCTCCTTCGCGAGCAGCTCTCCGTCGAGCTCCCCCTGCGTGCGCTTTTCGAGGCGCCGAATGTCGAATCGCTGGCTCTTGCGATTCAAGAGCTGACGCGATCGAACAGCACGACCATTCCGCTCGCGGAACGAGATGGGCCACTGCCGCTCTCCATCGCGCAGGAGCGGCTCTTCTTCCTCGACCAACTCCAGGCCAGCAGCTCTGCGTATCACATCATGTACGTGGTCAAGGTCCGGGGAGACCTCCGGCTCGATCGCGTGAACGAAGCCCTCTTCCGCGCGATTCGACGTCACGAGATCCTGCGCACGGCTTTCGTTCTCGAAGACGGGCGGCCCGTACAGCGCGTTTCGGTCGAGATCTCGTCCCCGCTCGAGGTCATCGAAGCGCCTGGATGGACGGAAACCGAGATTCGAACCGCAATCGAATCGGAGGTCGTGCGCACGTTCGATCTCTCAGCTGGTCGTCCGATGCGGGCCGTAGTTCTTCGTGTCTCTGGCGACGAGCACGTCGTGGCGTTCACGATGCATCACATCGCGAGCGATGGGTGGTCTCTCGGCCTCTTCGCGCGCGAGTTCGTGCAGCACTATGCAGAGGCGAACGGCGCGCCTGCGATCATGCAGCCGCTTCCCATCCAGTACGCGGACTATGCGGTTTGGCAGCGCGCGCGCCTCTCGGGCGATGGGCTCGCCAATGAGCTCGATTTCTGGACGAAGGAGCTCGAGGGCGCGCCGCTCGTTTTGGAGCTTCCTGCAGACCGACCACGCCCGCCAATTCCGACTGGTGCGGGCGCATACGTTGGCGGCGAGATCGACTCCGTCTCGAGCCACACGCTTCTCGACCTCGCACGCACTTCTGGAGCGACGCCGTTCATGGTGACGCTCGCTCTCTACGCGGCCTTCCTCTCGAAGCATGCGCATGTGCGAGACATCGTGATCGGTTCGCCCGTCCTCGGTCGCTCGCACCCGCAAACGGAAGCCTTGATCGGCATGTTCGTGAGCAGCGTTCCTCTTCGTCTTCGCTGGCACGCAGGGGCGAGCTTTTTGGACATCCTATCCGGCGTGCGCGCGGCCGTTCTTCGCTCCTTCGAACATCAAGAGGTTCCCCTCGCGCGACTCGTGGAAGCTCTTTCACCCGAACGTGACGGCAGGCGGACGCCAATCTTTCAGGTGATGTTCGGAATGGAGAATGTCCTCGGCGAGCTCCCGAGTGTCGACGGCTTGCGCTTCGAGCCGTTCGTCTTCGATCTGCGCACGGCGCAATTCGATCTCAATGGGTCTTTCACGGAAAACGAGCGCGGGGTCTTCGCCGTCAGCCTCAACTACAATACGGACATCTTCGACAAAGCGAGCGCTGAAGCATTTCTCTCGCGGCTCCAGACGCTCGCTTCAGTCATCGCTCGCGCGCCTCATTCACCAATCCGCGATCTCGAAATGACCTCTGCGGCGGAGCTTCACGAAGCGCGAGTTCGCTGGAATGACTTCTCTTCGCACGAAGACGGCGCGTCGCCGGCGCTCTTCACTTCCCGTTTTCATGCAGCGTCAGAGAGCTCGGGCAGTCGTCTAGCCGTACGAATGGGAGCGCGCGCTCTCACC
>JAHFDV010000283.1 GCA_023248815.1 Myxococcales bacterium | reverse complement strand
ATTGAGCGCGGAACCGTCGTTCCGAATGCGGAGCGTTGGGTCGACAGGATCGAGGCTTATTTTCAAGCTTGCTCGTCCGAAGCAGCGCTCGGCTCTTCGTTTCGACGTCTCGAGCAACGAGGCCGCATCGATCGGAGACGATGACCCTGATGTCGACCCAGAGATACAGGTGGCGCGCCACTCATAGCGGTCGGCAAGCAACAGCACGCGTTCGACTCCCTTTTCCGCCATCGTCACGAGCCGCGCGTCGATCTCTCCCCCCTCGCGCAATGTCTGAAGCGCGCCGCGCGACAGTCCGATCGCGCCGCGAAGATCATGAGCGGCTTGGCGGAGAAGTGCGACGAGCTCGCCGCCTGAATCTCTCGAAGACTCCCCGTTACGTTCACTAGTCATGCGTCGCTTACCCTTTACTCTCCCTCGCCGCTTGATCGCAGTGCGATCGATGCACTCGTTGTTCTCACTAGCATCTTCGGTGCTCGGTTTCCGTGGATTGCATTTCGGAGCAACGTCATTCTCGGGATCTGTGGCGCACGCGCGCGATTCGACGAGAAAGACACGCACGTTCGAGAGAGCGCGCGTCGCACGGAGAAAAGATCACGCAATCCTTCGGCAGACGGATCCCGCCCTTCCGCGTAGCAAAATGTCCCGCGCCACATGGACGCCTCGCACAAGATGCCAAAAATAGTCTGAAAAAGCCGCGTGCCTCGAGGCCACGCCACGCACGGCTCGTTACCCGCGCATCGAAACGCCGCGAAGCGAGCGCCTTCGCGAGGCCACGTCGCGTCGTGGCACAGGCCGTGCTTTTTGGATGACATGCTCGGCGATTGTTCGCGGACCTTTCCGTGAATCGCACCGAACCGATTCAAGTTTCGAAAAAAAGGAGCCCACCATGAACAGCTATGAGAACACCGTAAAAGACATCCGGAAGAACGTCGAAGGCACGATCGATACGCTCGGCACGTCGGCGAACGACGCAGCGCAGAATGCCAAGAAGGGCTTCTTCGAGACGATCGGTCAGGTAACGCGCGCGTTCAATTCGATTCGCTCGATGGACACGGAGAGCGTGCTCGGCCAACTCGGTCTCGAGCGTCGCCGTAGCGGTGTCCAGAGCGTGTTCGTCTTCACGGGTGGATTCGCGCTCGGTGCAGGCACTGCCCTTCTCCTCGCGCCCACGTCGGGCTCGGAGCTTCGCGCCAAGATCGCGAAGTCGATTACGACGTTCCTGGGCCCGGATGCAGCGCAGAAGGTCGAGACGTTTGCGGCGAACGCCAAAGACGCAGTCGAGCATGCGAAGTCGGGCGCGAAGGACGCGTTCGATAGCGCCAAGACGAGCGCCAAAGATGCGTTCGACACCGCCGAGAATACCGTGAAGAGCGGCGTTTCGGAAGTGCAGAGCGACGTTGCGGATGCGAAGAACAAGACGCGTGATCACCTCAAGGGTGGCTCGCTCTCCTGAGCGCGTCTCTCTCTCCATCAAATAACCCCAACAGAAGGAATCATCATGAACTGGGAACAAGTCGAAGGTCAGTGGAAGCAACTCAAGGGCACGGTCAAGTCGAAGTGGGCGAAGCTCACGGACGACGACGTGAGCCTCCTCGACGGTAAGAAGGATTCGCTCCTCGGCCGCATCCAAGAGCGCTATGGCGTTGCGAAGGACGAAGCGGAACGTCAGATCGACGAATGGACCTCGAAGATCGAAACGAATCCGGATGCCGACAAGCGTAACCCGTCCTGATTTCAGTTAGTTGAAGGTGCGCGCGCGAGCTTGAAGGTTCGCGTGCGCTTTTTCTTTTTCTCGTCCTAAGACCCGAACCCAGCGAGCCATATGAACGTCGCCTTTACTCTCCGCCTTGCCGAACTCGAACGCATCATTCTTGCCGCAGCTCCCCTGCGCATCGATTTATCGAATGCAGAGGTCGGTAAGCGGGTCATCGACATCGAATCCGTTTCGCGCGTAGAGCTCGTAGCGGGCGAAGGTATTCGCATCGTGGGTGCGGGCAAGATTACTTGGCCTGTCCTCGGCCTCAATGTCCCGGTCACGCTCGACAAGGCGTCCGTGAAGTTGCTCCCCCACGCGGAAGCAACGGCGAACGGAGCGCTCTCCTTGCGCCTGCGAATTCTCATCGAAAGCGCTGACGTGCCGATGATTCCGGAGTTTGCTGAGATCTCGGTCATCAAGAAGGTGAACGATGCCCTCGTGACTTCTCCGCCCATCCTCGACTTCGATCTACGCAAGCTCGTCAATCAGCACGCGGCCCTACCCGATTCTTTCGAGCCGAAGACGATCTTCTCGAGTCACCTCACGTCGCTCGACCTCGCGATTACCTACACAGAGGTGCATCTCTCTGCAGTCATCGGCGCCGATCTCGAGCGCGAGCCCGTCGGTCCCTTCGCACCGCCCATGTCTTCGGATGAAGACGACCTACTCCGCACCTGAGCAGACTCAGATCGCCGCGTAGAAGTCCGCGTTGAGGCGATCGATGAAGTGACGGAAAGCGTCACTCGCAAATCCGAGTTGAACGACGGGCCAGGCAAGTTCCGCCAGCGGCGTCACATCTATTTCGGGCACTCCGCCGATTGCGACGAGAGATTCCCGCACGGTTCGTTCACCTTCGTCACTGAGCCAGCGGTGGAGCTCTACGCGCACGCGTTTCCAAGACTCGTCGCTCGCGATGTTTTCTAAAACGATTGCCGTGATCGCGGCGTCGAGCTCCTTCTCGGCCGCCGCATCCACATTCTTCGTGAGGGAAAGAAGAGTCTCTTCATAGACGAAGCGAACGACGTTTTTCCGAAGCGCGACGAATGCGGGATCTCCGGCCTTTGCGATCAGGAGATCGGCGACCTTTCCTTTTGCGCGGCGGGCGAACGCCGCAATGAACTTCCGGCTCTCTGGCTCGAGTCGCTTGTCGAACTCGCCGCGAAGTGAATCCATCGCCTTCAGCACGGCTCCGCCGCCGATCGGAACGAACTTGCGAATGAGCGTCGGAAGACCCCACTCTGCAAAGAACGGATTCACCGATTCGTTGAACTCGCGGAGACCGTCGTAGAGGACGACCGCGATGACCTCTTCGACGGCATCTTCTTTCGCCACCGCTCGAATGATCTCCTCGGGCACCAAGTCGCTTCGCTCGAGAAGCTTGTCGATCGCCGTTCTGGCAGCTTCGGGCACGAACGTGCCGAGCTTCGCATCGTCTTTGCGCGCCGCCGCTAGGACTCTCCGGCGGATTTCGGAAACGATGGGAATGGCGGCGCGAACGACCGCCTCGTCTTTTAGCGCGCGTTGAAGGAGAGGAAGGAGGGTATCGACGGACACGATATCCTTCGTGCGTCGTTCGAGAAGCTCCGAAAAAAGCTCGTTGGCCCCCGCTATCCAATCCGCTCTTCCAGACTCGGAAGAGAGACGTTCGACGATGAATGCGGTGTGCCGCTCCTGCAGTGCGCTGACGATGGGGGCACTCAGCCCGAGGCGATCGGTTTCACTCATGTTGGCTCGCACTCACTTTCGGGTGACGGTCATCGACGATCACGAAACTTGCTTCAGTTACCGACGCCCATCGAGCCCGGGCCCACCGAGAAGTCACTTCCCGTACGCGTCGAGGTGCCGGGCGCACGACGGACGGTGATGCCGGAGGGTGTCGTGTCGACGCCGGCCATCGAGGCGGAGATGGCGATGACACTCGTCGCATCGCAAGCAACACCACCGCAATTGGCGGGGAGCCATGCGCCCACACTTTGAAAGTACGCGACGGAATCGACATAGCTCTGCGGAGGCGTACCGCTTCCATAGAGCGCGACGGCGTCCATTGTGATTCCATTCGCAGCACGAAGAAATAGCGGCGCGCGAAGCGAAGACAGCTCCGTCGCGTTGGTGGAGAGAATGTCCCAGGCCGTATCGTAATTTGCCGAATACGCCGAAGCCGGCGCTTCGTCCTTCTTCATCGTTTCGGAAACGAGAGCGAGCGCTCCGGCGGTAGCAGCGCTCGGGTGGAGATGGATGACGACGATGTCTCCCGCAACGCCGCAGATCGCAGGCAATGTCGCGAGGAGTGTGCTCCCGCTGCCGTCGGCGCTGGGCGTGGCTCGGAGCTGAACTCCAGAGAGCGCGCCGCCCTTCGTCACGAGGAGCTCCACGAGATCCGTTCCGCCCGCGACGTTGGGAGCGATTTCGTTGATGACGAGTGAAGATCCTGAAGGTGAGAACCCGCAGAACGCGCTCGTGTAAGGGGACGCGAGCGGAACTCCCTGCAAGCTCTTCAAAGTCGTTCCGAGAGTAATCGAATAAGCCGCGCCTTCGACTTGCGACGCCGTTTGCACCCGCACGACGTTGACTTCTTCGAGGCTCGTCGTTGCGAGCGTGAGTCCGCCCGCGAGCGTAAGGCTCAACGGAAGGGCGCTCGCGGGATCCATTTCTTGATCGAAACGTGCGGCGATCTCCGAAGCGCTGACGACGTTGACCGCGGTGACGTTCGGCGCAGATGGTGCAAAGTTTCCGGCACCTGGCGTCATCGTCGCCACGTAGAAGTCGCGCTTCGAGTTCGTATCGAAGCCGAGCCCTCGATTCAGGCTCTTGCCGTTCGAAAACGTCGCGAAGCCGCCACACGCCGAGTCGCTCGCCGAGACCGCAACCGCGGCACGCTGCGTATCGCAATCACTGACGCCGTCGACAGGGGCGACGGGAAAGACCCAACTTCCGGCACTTGCAGCGGTGGCGAACGCCGTCATCATCGCCGCCGAAGCATCACCGTCGCGATTCGAGAACGCGAGCACGTCCGTTGGAATTCCGTTGTCGAGCACGCTGATGACGTTGTCCGTCCCAGTGATTCCGGTCGCGTCGGCGTAGAGATCCCACGCCTCGGTACTCGAGAACGTCGCAGTCGATTGTGTCTTGCTGCCAGAGGCCGACTCGTCGGCGCATCCCGTTGGGCAGGGCGTCCCCGTCAAGTGGACGACGACGCGGTCGTCTTTCGCGACGGTGAAGGTGCCCAGCGTCGCGAGTGTGCCGCCGACCTGCGTGATCGTAATTCCATCGGTTCGACCGCCCTCGACCGCAACGAGCTCGATGAAGTCGTAGCCGTCGGCCGCTCCGTTCTGCGGAGCGACCTCGGAGATCAAGAACCTTGCGCGCGCAAAAAGCGTGAGCGACGCGTCGTTCGAAACGGGGCTCCAGTGATACGTGGCGTCACGCGCACGCATCGCGAAGTGGATCGTTGCGCCCGACGTGAGACCGCTGAGCATCACCTTCTCGGCTTTTCCGCTCGGCGCTGGCACGGGCGCGCCCTTCACGAGCTCGGCCGCGAGAAATTCGGCTTCGTTCGTGATGGGAGCGGGAGACATACGGATGTCGTAAGCGGCGGCATGCCCAAGCTCGTCCGTGGGCGCCGTCCAATCGAGGCGCGCGTTCGAGTAGCCGAGCGCGACCGCCGTCAGCACCGGCGTCGACGGCGCCAGGTCCGGACCGGCGTCGACCTCCGGAAGGATCTGCGGAGCCTCCTCTTCGACGCCGCCATCTTGGATCGCGCGATCAGCGGATGAGTCACCGCAGCTCGCCGCCGCCAAAAAAGGCAGAGCAAGGACGGGGAACATCGCGCGGAGAGACTTCATTTCGCACGCTTATAGCGCTCGAAACGTCGTTTCGCAGGTGATCTTCGCTAGGTTCGGACCTTTTCGAGAAGCGCCGAGCTCGGAGCAAACACCGCGAGATCATTGCCCGAAACAGAATAGAGCGACCCGAGGTCGGGCAAAAGCTCGAGCAGGGGAACGACGGCGAAGGCGCGTTCGTGGAGACGCGGGTGCGGAATGACGAGCCCTTCTTCCTTCACGTCCTCCTCGGCCCAGAGCAGGTCGAGGTCGATGGTGCGTGGCCCCCAGCGCTCGCGACGAATGCGACCGAGGCGCTGCTCGATCGCCGACGTCTCTCGAAAAAGCGCGCGCGCACCCGAGAACGCCACGAGCACCGCGGCGTTCAAGAAGGGCCCCTGCGGTACCTCACCGACGGGCGCCGTCTCGTAGACGGTCGAAGCCGAGAGGATCGGCGCGACCTTCGAGAGCTCGTCCACCGCGCGTCGAAGCGTGACGAGGCGATCGCCAAGATTCGAGCCGAGCCCAACGACAATCTTCACTTCGACAGTGCTCGCGCTGCGTGGGCTGCTGTTAGGGCGTCGATCCGCGAAAGCGCATCGGATTGGTGAGCGCGCCTTTGTAGTCGCCGCGTACCTTGCCGTCTTGCACGAAGAAGAAGATCGCAGGATCTGGCGCACCCGAAACGGTGGCATCCACGCGAATGATTGCGCCAGGTGCCGAATCGAACGTCACGCGAACTAGGTTGCTGTTCGTCGTGGTGAGAGCCGAGATCGTCGAGGCGTCGGGCGCGCTGATGTTGTCACCCGCTTCGTGATCGGAAGAGATGTTCGCGAACTCGCCGGACTCTGCGGTGACCTTCAGGTTGAAGTTGCAGCTGAGCCCCGAGATGGCGGTGTCACATGTCCACCAGAGGTTCCAATGGCCGCCCGCGTCGTACTCGACGAAGACGCCCACTCCCTGCCCGGGATCGGCATTCATCGTTTGGTTGGAATCTACGATGGCGAGAAGAGGTTCTGTCTGAGCGGGCGTCGAAGGGAGAGTGGGTATCGGCTCACGATAGTAACCGTCGTCGCTCTCGCTGTTGATGACGCAGCCCGTGAGAATCGAGAGCACTACGCTGGCACCGAGCATCGCTAACCGCATCTTCATTCTCTCCCTCTTCACTCGTTGCAACGAGTGATGTTGTCCACACTCAGATCGATCGACAGTTCAATGCATCAACGACGGCCGCCGCCTCGCCCCGCGGACGGAGCGGCGCGACTTCGTCCACCGCCCGAGGGCGCGGCGCGGAACCCTCCCGCGCTCGGACGCGAGTAGTTCGTGCTCGGAGCGACGCTTGGACGCGCATAGTTGGTCCCGCCAGCGCTCGGCGCAACGGACGGACGCGCGTAGTTCGTTCCGCGATTGGCAGAAGGGGCGGAACCAATGCCGCCGCGAAAGCCTCCAGAGCTCGGGCTCGCATACGCACGAGCGCGCGCGATCTGCGGATGGGCAGAGGGTGCGGAGGCGATGGCCGAAGGAGCTACGCCGATCGCGCGGGGTGGCGGTCCGTAGTAACGGCGGCCTCCACCGTAGGCGGGCGGCGCCCACGCGCGCGTCGAGCCGGCAATCACACCGACGCCAGGCCCGACGACGAGGTGTGTCGAGAGCGTGGGCGCGAAGAGATAGCTCGTGGGCGCGTACGAATAGGGGGCCGAGTAGCCGACGAAGCCTGGTGCGAATCCGACGGCGACACCGCCACGCCAGTAGTGGCGCGGGGCCATGGGAGACCAACCGACGTAGCCATAGCCGTTGTCGCCCGTTCGCCAGTCGACCCAAGCGCCGCGATACGCGCGACCTGGGACCCAGCCCCAACCGCGACCACCGATGTACGTCCATTGGCCGTAGTGGAACGGGAGCCAGCCCCAGTCGTAGTCGGAGACCCAAATGTAGTCGTCATCCGAATAGACCCAATGGCCCGACGAAGCATAGGGCGAGAAATCGGGCCCA
>JAHFDV010000282.1 GCA_023248815.1 Myxococcales bacterium | reverse complement strand
ATCAACGCGCTTGCTGGCGACTTCGAGAGGATCGAGGAGGACAATCGGATCGCGCAGCGCTCGGTCCGCGCAATCTTCTCCTGGTCGTTTCCGTCGCCACGCGCCCGAGAGCTCGCGGCGAAGAGACAGACGGCCGAAACCATCGTGGGGACGGCCCAACGGGCCTTTTTCCGAAGAAACCTGACCGCGGTCTGATGCTTCATCCCCAGCTACGACACAGCCCCTCCGAGATCCGTAAACCGCCCCCTCGGATTTCTCGAAATGAGGTGCGCGAGAGGGCGTGGATGTGGGTGTGACGACGAGGCGGCCTATTTTATTGGATGAAATCGGCCTGTCGAAAAACGACGACGATAGATTCGTGAGTCGCCGCCGCTCACTCTTTCTTCTGCAACTTGTCTTGCGTCTTCGTCTCGAAGTCACTCGCGTCATGACGCTCGTGCAGCTGCTCTTCGAGCGGGCCCATTGCGCGGTTGACCATGCGCCCGCGCTTCACGGCGGGACGCGCGCCGATTTGATCCGTCCAACGAACGAGGTTCTTGTACTCGCTCACTTGGAGGAACTCGGCAGCGCCGTACGCTTCACCTTTGATGACGGCGCCGTACCACGGCCACACGGCCATGTCGGCGATCGAGTATTCCTTGCCCGCGAGGTATTCGACTTCGCCGAGGCGGCGGTCGAGTACGTCGAACTGTCGCTTCACTTCCATTGCGTAGCGGTTGATCGCGTATTCGATCTTGATTGGCGCGTACGCGAAGAAGTGGCCGAACCCTCCGCCGAGGAAGGGCGCGCTGCCCATTTGCCAGAATAGCCACGAGAGCGCTTCCGTGCGCGCCACGTGATCTTTCGGCAAGAACGCGCCGAACTTTTCTGCGAGGTAGAGGAGGATTGCACCGGATTCGAAGACGCGAACGGGCTCTTTGCCGCTGCGATCCATGAGAGCTGGGATCTTCGAATTGGGATTCACTCCGACGAAGCCGCTCCCAAATTGATCGCCCTCGTTGATGCGAATGAGCCACGCGTCGTACTCGGCGCCTTTGTGGCCCGCAGCGAGGAGCTCTTCGAGCATCACGCCGACCTTCACGCCGTTGGGCGTTGCGAGCGAATAGAGCTGCAACGGGTGACGACCGACGGGCAACTCCTTCTCGTGCGTGGGTCCAGCGACGGGACGGTTGATGTTGGCGAACGCGCCACCATTTCCTTTGTCCCAGGTCCAAACTTTCGGCGGCGTATAGGCGGGGGCTTCTGACATCGTGAATCCTTCATAGGATCGATGGTGCTCCGAGGCTAGAGACGGTGTGTGGACCCGGCTTTCACGCGCCCGATGCCGTTGATTTGAAAGAGCCCGACGAGTAGGGTCCGCCGCAATGTCGAGGGGAGCGGACATTGTCTCGGTCGTCGAGGCTGGATACCGTTTGGATCTGAGTGGCGCGGCGTGGCTCGAAGAGGTCGCGCGCGCCGCCGGGCCGCAGCTCATGGACGGACTCGGCGCCTTTGCGTGTTTCTTCGATCGCGACGTCGGAGACCCATCGCAGATCGTTTCCAGCGTGACGAATATCGACAGCGACGATCGGCTCTTGGCCTCGCTTCGCGCCGCGTTCGAGATGGGGACGCGTGAGGATCGAAATCGTTCGCTTCGTCTGGGCGGTCCCGTCATTCGTCTTTCGGATCTGTCGGACACACCTCTCCTCGAGAACCCGTTTTATGCGGAGCTCGCGAAGAGCATCGGCTTCTCGGAGATGTTCGCCATTCGTGCGATGAACCCAGACGGGAAGGGCGCCTTCTTCGCGACCCCGACGCGCCCGGGAACGCGTCGCAATGCCGAGTGGATTGCGCGGTGGTCGCTCGTGAGCGCGCATCTGTCCGCGGCACTGCGCCTCCAGCAAGCCGCGAAGGCGACGCAAGCGGATGCGAGCGCGATCCTCACGCCCGCGGGTCGCGTGCTCTCGCTTTCCAAAGGTGCGGAAAATGCGCGTGACGTTCTTCGCGATGCCGCGGTGGAGATGGATCGCTCGCGAAGCAAGCGCGGCAGAAAAGACGAGAGAACCGCGCTCGCGGGTTGGCGTGCGCTCGTCGACGGACGGTGGTCGCTCGTCGATCACTTCGAGTCCGATGGAAAGCGTCACATCATCGCGGTCGAAAACGCGCCGCTCACTCCGGACCCACGCGCGCTCACACCCGAAGAGCGTCCGGTGCTTCACTACGTTGCGATGGGTCACGCCAACAAGCTCATCGCGTACGAGCTCGGGATACCGCAAGGAACGGTCGCGACGCGCATCGCAGCAATCATGCGCAAGCTTGGAGTTGGCTCGCGCGTCGAGATCGTCGATCGCTACATGGCGCTCACGCAGATGGAATTCGCTCGAGTGGGCACGACCTCCGGCGCGGCCGTTTATTCAGGCGCGTCTCAGCGCGGCGCCTCCAAGAAAGAGGCGCTGCTCACCCCCGCCGAGCGAGAGGTCACGGGACTCGCGCGCCGCGGCCTGTCGAATCGAGAGATTGCCGTGAAGCGCAAATGCGCGCAGCAGACGGTGACGAACATCATGTCGGCTGCGTTCAAGAAACTCGGAGTGAGCTCACGCGCAGAGCTCGGAAGATTGGAGCACCAAAGATGAAGACCGTTGCCGTCGTTGCCTACTGCCGAACCGGAATCGCAAAAGCTCAACGCGGCGCGCTGAATCAGACGCACGGCATTCCTCTCACGGCGCACGTACTGCGAAACGTCGTGCAGCGCGCGGGGATCGAAGCTGGCGAGATCGAAGATGTCGTCGTCGGCTGCGGACTGCCGGAAGGCGCGACGGGCCACAACGTCGCGCGTAATGCGGCGCTCGAAGCGGGCTTTGGCGATGCCGTCCCGGGCATGACGATCAATCGCTATTGCGGCTCAGGATTGAGCGCGGCTTCGATCGTTGCCAATCGCATTGCGGCCGGAGAAATGACGGCCGGAATCGCAGCGGGCGTCGAGAGCATCAGCCTCGTGCAGTTCAACATCAATCTAAATGGCTTCTTCTACGAGCCACTGCAGCAACGCATGCCTGCGGTGTGGTGGACGATGAACCAGACGGCAGACTTCGTGGCGAAGAAATACGGCATCACGCGTGAGGCGCAAGACGCCTATGTCGTGCAAACCCAAGCGCGCGTAGCCGCCGCAGCGGCTGCAGGAAAGTTCGCCGAAGAGATCGTCCCCTTCACGACGAAGATGAAGGTCGTCGACAAAGAGACGAAGATCGCCAAAGACGTCGAGGTCACGCTCGATCGCGACGAAGGTCCTCGCCCCGACACGACGCTCGAGAAACTATCGACACTGAAGCCCGTATTCGAGGGTGGAACGACGACCGCGGGCAACGCTTCGCAGCTCTCGGACGGCGCAGGTGCATTGCTCCTGATGGATGCCGACGTTGCCTCGCGCCGCGGCCTTCCGATTCTCGGTCTCTTTCGCGGCATGCAGCTCTCTGGAGTCGCACCAGAAGAGATGAGCATCGCGATCGCTCCGGCCATCCGCAAGCTCATGAAGCACCATGCCCTCGCGATGACGGATGTCGACCTCTGGGAGCTCCACGAAGCGTATGCCGTGACGACGCTCTACAATCAGGCGCAGCTCGAGACGCCCTGGGACCGCACGAACGTAAACGGCGGCGCGGTGCCGCTCGGTCATCCTTACGGAATGTCCGGCATTCGCTACGTCGGTTCGACTCTTCTCGAGCTTGCGCGTCGCAAGGCGCAGCGCGCGGTGGTCGGCGTTTGCACGGCAGGCGGGATGTCGACGGCCGCGTTTCTCGAACGCGCCTGAGGAGGGGTCGCTAAAGTTCGGCGGGCAGGCCGAATACGCCTGCGAGCAAGGGCTGCATGAAGTGATCGACGTTCGCGATCTTGCCGTCGCGCATTCCGACGACGTGAATCGCTCGGAGGCGAAGCACTCCCTCCGGCGTGTCTTTGCGATAGAAAGCCAAGGCCGGGCGCGCATTGGCGCGTGTCAGCACGATGCGCGTGCCGCTCGTGAGCGTCGCGTCGAGCATCCCGCGATAGAAGGCGGCGTTCGCAGCGCTTCCCGAAATCCATGCGGCGAAAGGTGGCATGGCCGTGACGATGTCTCGATGGAACATCGCGATGAGGTCGTCGATGTTTGCTTCTTCGTATGCACGCACGTAGCGCGCGAGCAGCGCCTGATCGATCTCGCCTGCGCTTTCGGCAAAGTCGCCCGCCTCGCGCCCGCCGAGCTTCTTTTCGACGGTCTCGCGCGCACGGAAGAGGGCGCTATTGGCCGCGCCGAGATTGAGATCGAGCGCGAGGGCCGTCTCTTCGGCAGACAGTCCGACGACGTCGCGTAGCAATAGGGTGGCGCGTTGCGCCGGCGAGAGCACGTGGAGTGCCGCAACGAATGCGAGCGTGACGCTTTCTTTCAATGTATACTGCACTGAAGGATCCTGCGCAGCAGGATCAGGAGCTTCGCCGGCCATCCACGTATCCGGCATCGGCTCGATCCAAACCGCTTCGGGCTCGGGGGAGATGCTGAGGGGCCAGACGGGATCGATGGGCGACGAAGAATCTTGCGGCATCGCACGTCGCGGTCGCTTCTTGAGCTCGTCGAGGCACGCATTCGTCGCGATGCGATAGAGCCATGGGCGCAAACGGCCTTCGTCTTCGAGCGTCGCTCGTGCACGCCAGGCATGAATCAGCGTTTCTTGGACGGCGTCGTCGCCGTCGTGCGAGGAGCCGAGCATGCGGTAGCAATGAAGGCGGAGCGCGGCGCGATAAGGCGCGACCGCATCGAAAAACGCGCGCTCCGCCGTTTCCATCAGGACAAGACTTTCTGCGCGTCTTCGAGCGCGCGCTTCATGCTGTCGCGCGAAAGCATGCGCTTGTACCAAGCGTGGACGCGCGGATGAGGTGCGACGTCCAATCCTGCAGCTTCCCCGGTCGAGAAGTGTGCCGCCAGCGCGAAGTCCGCGATGGAAAGGTCACCCGCAAGAAAAGATTTATCCCCGAGGGAGCGGTCGAGCACGGAGCACAGCTTACCGAATTCTTCGGTCGCGATCGCAATCGCTCCTTCGTCGGGTGCGCCCTGTCCCGTGAGCTTCTTCACGATTCGCTCGAAACCGACCGTGCGTGTCGCTGGGCCGAGATGCGCGAGCTGCCAGTAGAGCCACCGATCGACGTCGGCCCGCGCACGGGCAGAGGTTGGCACGAGGGCCGAACCGGCGGCGATGTAGCCGATGATGGCATTCGACTCCCAGAGCAGGAGGTCGCCGTCTTCGAGAACTGGGAGGCGACCGTTCGGGTTCTTCTCGAGGAAAGAAGGAACGCGCGTTTCTCCCTTGAAGAGATTCACGGAGGTAAAATCGATGGGAATTCCGAGCTCATAGGCAACGGCGCGGACTTTTCGGGAATTGGGAGAGGCGGCAAAATCGTAGAGCTTCATGCTTCTAAGACGACGGCCGCGGGTGAAAATGTTCGCACACGCCTAGAATTTTTGTCGCGCCGAGAAATGAGAAAACTTCGCTGCTGTCCCACCACGAAACTAGCGAAGAAACATAGTTGCGGTGCGTTCCTGGTTGTCTCGATTGTTCGCGGGTGTTTTGCTAGAGGGCCATGAATTTTCGCACGACGAAGGCTCTTCGATCCTCCCTAGCCGTCGCCGCGTTGGCCTCCAGCGCCCTTGTTTCACGCAACGCTCATGCCGGCGCAGGCGTCGTGCTCAGCGGAGGTCAAGTTCCCGCAGGCCAGCCCGCGGAAATTCGAGAGAACGATCCCGTAGGTGTGAGCGCCGTCATGGCGTACGACATTCGGCGAGGCGCCGCGGCCGCAGACATGCGGACGGGAACGTGCCGCGTCGTCTCCGCCGGCACCTTGCCAGATCAATTCGTCACGGGTTTCATCGAAGCAAGTTGCAGCATCGGAGACAAGGTGACCGTGACAGGACCTGGAACGACGGTGAAGGTCAAAGCCACACTTCATGTCGACGGCGCGATGTCCCTCAGCGGCTCGAAAGGGGCAGGGGAGCAAGGTGTCACCGCCAAGCTGACCGTGCAACGCAATCAGGCCACGATCACCTTCTCGCATGCGCTCGTTCCGCCGTTTCAAGACAAGCCGCTAAAGGAGACGTTCGACATCGTCGGCGCGACCACGGTCGAGAACAAAGCGGCCGGTGGTTCGGCCGCGACCGGCGTCGTCGAGTCGGAGGTCGAGGTGGGAGTTCCGTTCGAGCTTGCACTCTCGATGGGCACGCACTCGGAGGGTGGCGGATTCTCTTCCTTCATCGACTTCGGTCACACGGCGCGCCTCGACAAGCTCGAGATTCCAGCCGGCTACACGATGACGTCCGAATCGGGTGTATTGCTTACGCAAGTGGGCGCAGCCGGTCTCACCGTTCCAGAAGATGGCGGCGTGGGAGAGCACGTCGGTAGCGGCGGGACGAATGACGGCGGCGCGACGGGGAGCGATGGCGGCTCGTTTGGAGCGGGCGACGGATCGACGAGCGGCGCTGGCTCAACGGGCGACGATAGCGGCTGCTCGACGACCATGCGTCGCGAAGGTGGCGGGCTTGCGATCGCCGGAATCTTCGCCGGCGCGATCGCCTTGATCGCGCGAAAACGCCGCGCAACCTGAAGACCGATGGCACCTCCCGTTCAAGAGCTCGAGCTGCATCGTGTGCCCTTGACGGGGCACTGCTATCGCATGCTCGGTTCCGTGGTCGATGCGGACGACGCAGTTCAAGAGACGATGGTACGGGCGTGGCGCAACCTCGAGGGCTTCGACGAGCGCTCTTCGCTGCGCACGTGGCTCTACAAGATCGCGACGAACGTCTGCTTCGATGCGCTGACCGATCGTTCTCGTCGTGAGCGCCCCGTCGACCTGGGCACCGTAGGAACGCCAGAAGACGCGCTAGAGACGCGATCGCGCGAAAGTTGGGTCGAGCCCATCGACGATGCGCGCGTTCTGCCAGCGAACGGTGATCCTTCGGAGCGCGCGCTCTTGCGCGAAAGCATTCGCTTGGCCTTCGTGGCTGCCGTTCAAATGCTTCCGCCGAAGCAACGCGCCGTTCTCTTGATGAGCGAGGTGCTCGGGTGTTCGGCGGCCGAAATCGCCGATTGCCTCGATACGACTCCGCCGTCCGTGAACAGCGCCTTGCAACGCGCACGCGCAACGCTCGAAGCGCGCGATATCCGCATGCCATCGACGACACCTTCGCGCGACGACTCGGCTCTGGTCGACAAGTACGTCGACGCGTTCGAGCGGTTCGACGTCGACGCGATCACTTCGCTCCTACGCGAAGACGCGACGCTCTCGATGCCGCCCTACACGCTGTGGCTTCGTGGCCCCGAGGCCATCCGTGCATGGCTTCTCGGCAATGGCTCCGGTTGCAAAGGCTCCCGGCTCGTTCGCATGTACGTCTCGGGCGCTCCCGCATTCGGCCAGTATCGCGGCGGCGGAAAGCAGCCGTGGGGAATCATCGTGCTCGACGTCGAAGGTGACAAGATCACGGGCATCACGACTTTTCTCGATACGGAGACGCTCTTTCCGAGGTTCGGCTTGCCTCCCGTCTTCGTATCCGCCAGCGCCTGAGCACTCGAAATCA
>JAHFDV010000281.1 GCA_023248815.1 Myxococcales bacterium | reverse complement strand
CCACGGAAAGAGACCCGAGCCGAAGTCCTCTCTTTCAAACCGTCTTCACCCTCCACAACCTTCCCGCGGACCCCTCCGTCTTCCAAGACGACCTTCGCTTCGAACACTTTTCCGCCGAGCGACAAGGCGCCCAGCTCGAGCTCACTCTCGCATGCATGGTCGAACACGAGGGATCGCTAGGTCTCTTGCTCGAATACAACTCCGACCTCTTCGAGGTCGAGACCGGAGAACGCCTCCTTCGCCGCTACGCAAGTCTCCTCGCATCGATTGCTGTCTCTCCCAATCAGGCTCTCGAGTCGCAAGACACTTGGGACGCCACGGACCGCGCCGATGGGCGCGAACTCGCGATGCAGTCGGCGAGTTGGACCGTGCCTTGGAAGGGCGGCATTCTCGCCGACCTCGCGCGCGCCGCCGAACGCCACGCGACGCGCCCTGCCGTACAAAGCGCGGAGCGCGTTCATTCTTATCTCGAGCTCGATGAAGCAAGCAGTGCGCTCGCCGCTCGCCTCGATGAAGCGGGTGTACCTCCCGGCGCAGTCGTCGCGCTCTTTCTTCCGCACTCGACCGACCTCGTCATTGCGATGATCGCCATCTGGAAGGTCGGCGCCATCTATGTGCCGCTCGATCCGAGTCAACCCAGCTCGCGAAACCGTCAAGCTCGGAGGGTCGCCGGCGCGACGTGGGCGATCATCTCGGAGGAGACGGCCGCGAGCTGGCTCGAGCTCGAAGAGAGCATCGATGTCGTCTCGGTGTCAGAGAGAACCAGTGAGGCGGTCCGCGCGAAGTTCATTGCACGCGAGACCCACGCCGAACAGCTCGCGTACGTCATCTGTACTTCGGGATCGACCGGCGAGCCCAAGGGCGTCGGTGTGTCGCACGGATCACTTGCACACTACATCTCTTGGACGAATGCCGAGTTCCCTCTCGATTCAGATGACGTCGTCTTGCAACGAACGCAAGAGACGTTCGACCCGTCTCTCCTCGAGATCTTCACGGCGCTGACGCAGGGGGCACGCCTCGTCATGGTCCCGCGGGAACGGTTCGCCGACGGCGAATTCCTCGTGGACCTCATCGCGCGTACGCAGATCACGATGATGGTCTTCGTGCCGTCACTCATGCAGCTGCTTCTGCCGATCAAAAGGCTCGAGAGCTGCACGCGTCTCCGCACCGTCGTTTGCGGCGGCGACGTTTTGAGCGTTCCCCTCGTCGAACGCTTCTTCGAAAGGCTTCCACATACGCAGCTGTCGAACGTCTACGGGCCCACGGAGGCGACGGTCGTGAGCACGTTCGAGCCCTGTCATCGCGGCATGTCGGCGGTGGCAATCGGAAGGCCTGTCGGCGGCCTTTCCGCGCACGTCTTGGATCGCTTCCTTCGCCCTACCGGTCGTGGAATCGCAGCCGAGCTCTACCTCGGAGGCCCGCAGTTGGCGCGCGGCTACGTCGGTCAGGCGGCTCTCACGGCGGAGCGGTTCGTTCCCAATCCGTTCGCGGACGATGGCGCGCGGCTCTACCGAACGGGAGACATCGCGCGATGGAACAATGCGGGCAAGCTCGAGTATCTCGGTCGAGTCGACCACCAGGTCAAACTTCGCGGCTTCCGAATCGAGCTCGGGGAGATCGAAGCCGTGCTCCGCGCGCAGCCGGGAGTTTCGGACGCTGTAGTCATGCTGCGAGAAGACGAGCCCGGCAAAAAGGCCTTGGCGGGCTACCTGACGATCGACGCGGAGTCGAATGTCACGGCGCAAGAGATGAAGGCGTCGCTCGCCGGGCAACTGCCGCACTACATGGTGCCCTCGACGCTGACGGTCCTTCCTTCACTTCCGCTCAACGTCAACGGCAAGGTCGACCGGAAAGCGCTTCCTCGACCCGAGGTAGATCTCGAATCCGAGCACGTCGCGCCGCGAACCGAAGCGGAACGCAGTGTGGCCGCGGTGTTCGGTGAAGTTCTCGGGCGCGAAGACGTGGGGGCGACCGACAACTTTTTCGAACTCGGCGGACACTCCCTTTCGGCGATGCAGCTCGTCTCACGCTTGCGCCAGCGCCTGCAGGCGTCCGTGGCACTCAAGACGATTTTCGAGCACCCCACCGTCGAGGAGCTCGCGCACGCACTAACCACGAGCACTAGGCTCGTCCACGCATCGATCCCGCGGGCATCACGAGACGAGCCGCTACCCCTTTCGTATTCGCAGGAACGCCTACTGTTCCTCGAGCAGCTCGCTCCCGGAATGACCGCATACAACATTCCCACCGTGCTCGCGATCCGAGGAAGACTCGATGTCGCGCGGTTCGATCGCGCGCTCCGCTACGTGATTGATCGCCACGAGAGCCTTCGAACTCGCATCATCGTCGACGACGACGCAGGCACCCAGGTCGTCGACGCGGCGTTCACCGGCGAGATTCGCGAAGAAGATGTCCGAGAATGGTCGTCGGTGCGCGTCGCGCGCGAGATCGAAGTCGAGCTCGCTCGTGGCTTCGACCTTGCGAAGGGTCCTCTCGTGCGCGTGCGCCTCCTGCGTCGTGACGTGGACGAGTGGGCGCTCGTCTTCACCCTTCATCACATCGTCTCGGACGGATGGTCCATGGGGGTCCTCGTGCGGGAAGTCGCGGATGCCTACCGCGCTTATGGGCTCGGCGAGAGTCCGGCGCTTGCTGCGCTCACCCTTCAATACGGTGACTATGCAGCCTGGCAGCGCAGCGAGATCTCGGGAGATCGGCTTCTCGCAGAGCTCGCTTTCTGGAAGACCGAGCTCGAGGAAGCGCCGCTCGTGCTCGAGATACCAACCGACAAACGCCGCCCGATCCTTCAAACGCATGCGGGTGCGCTCGTTTCGGCGTCCCTTTCTCACGATGTCGTCTCGAAGCTTCGTGCGATCGGTCAGCGTGAGGGTGCGACGCTCTTCATGACACTTCTCAGTGCCTACTTCGTCGTCCTCTCGCGACAGACGAATCGGCGCGACATCGTGATCGGGACGCCGATTGCAGGGCGAGCTCATCCCGATACCGAGGCGATGATTGGGATGTTCGTGAACAGCCTGCCCATCCGTGCGCGATGGCTGAGCGATGCATCGCTCGCGGACGTCCTCCGCGAGGTCAAGGCGCGCTCGGTTCGCGCATTCGAGCATCAAGAAGTGCCCTTGGCGAAGCTCGTCGATCTGCTCTCACCCGCGCGCGACACGAGCCGCACGCCATTGTTCCAAACGATGTTCGCGCTCCAAAATGCGTCGAAGGAGCCCGCTCCGACATTCGGCGACGATCTCGAGTTTTCGCCGTACGCAAGCGAGACCGTCCCGGCGCAGTTCGAGCTCTCCTTGGCTTGCACCGAGCTCGACGATGGCGGCCTTTCGGCAACGCTCGTCTTCAACACGGATCTTTTCGAGCGAGCGACCGCTGTACTTCTTTTGGAGCGGTTCGTGACCGCCGTCACTCAGCTGGCGAACGGTCCCGAAGCTCGCGCAGATTCGTTCGAGCTCGCGTCCAAAGAGGAGCTTCGCCTCGTCGAAGAGCTCGAGCGCGGTCGAACGCTGGAGTCCATTCCGCCAGATCTCGTCGCACTCGTCGACGCCGTTGCGCATGAGCGTCCCGAGGCAGTCGCAGTTACTCTTGGTGGACAGCACCTCTCGTATCGTGATCTCGCTCTGCGCAGTCGCGATCTCGCCGCAGAGCTCGTGGGGCGGGGCGTTCGGATCGAAGAACCCGTCGGTATTTCGATGGAGCGATCGATCGAGATGGTCGTCGCAATTCTCGCCGTGGTCCGAGCCGGTGCCGCGTACGTTCCAGTCGATCCCAGCCTGCCGAAAGAGCGGCAGCGCCACATTCTCGCGGACGCGCGCATCCGCTACTTGGTCGTCACTAGCTCTGCGAGTAAATACCCAATCGGTAATGGCGTTGTCGCCATCGACGCTTCGGCACCTCGCGAGAGCGAGAAAGCATCGTCGCCGCGACCGATCGTTTCCGGACACGCGCTCGCCTACGTCATCTACACGTCCGGATCCACGGGAAAGCCAAAAGGCGTCGCCGTCACGCGCGCCGGTCTCTCGAACCACACGGCTTGGTTCAACGCCGAGTTCGCGCTCGACGCGAGCGATGTCGTCTTCCAACGAACGCCCTTTGGGTTCGACGCGTCAGTCTGGGAATTCTGGTCCTCGCTCGTCGCGGGTGCGCGCATCGTCATGGCCGAGCCCGGCCGCCATGGTGATCCCGAATATCTGCACGAGACCATCGCGCGCGAAGCGATCACGCGGGTGCAGATGGTGCCTTCGATGTTCGCGGAATTCGTGAGAGTGGGAACGCGTGGCGCGACTTCGCTCCGGGAGATCTACTGCGGAGGCGAAGCGCTGCGTGCCGAACACGTGAGTGCATTCGAAGCCCGCTATGGCAACGAGAGCGTTCGGCTGCGCAATCTCTATGGGCCCACGGAGACGACGATCGATGTCACGACGGATACCCCCGCGAAGGGCGAGGTGACGCTCGGAACACCCGTCGCGAATATGCGATTGCTCGTCGTCGATGCGGCTCTCGCGCGCGCGCCGCTCGGTGTCCCGGGTGAGCTCTGTGTCGCCGGCCCCCAACTCGCGCGCGGATACATCGGCCGCCCCGAGCTCACGGCGGAGCGCTTCGTTCCGAATTCGCTCGGTGACGAGCTCGGCGGGCGAATGTACCGAACCGGCGATCTCGTTCGTTGGCGAAGCGATCGAAAGCTCGAGTACCTCGGCCGCGTCGATCATCAGGTGAAGCTGCGCGGGTTTCGCATCGAGCTCGGAGAGATCGAGACGGCGCTCGGCGAGGAAGCGGGCGTGTCTTCGTGCGCCGTCTTGCTGCGCGAAGAGGTAGCGGGTCGCGCATATCTCGCGGGCTATGTCGTGCGCGAGAAGGGGGCGGACCTCACGTCCACGCAACTCCTCGCAGCGCTCGCCGAAAAGCTGCCGGCATACATGGTTCCGTCGAGCCTCACCTTTCTCGAGAAGCTCCCGCTCACCTCCAACGGCAAGTTGGATCGAAAAGCGCTGCCCTCGCCCGAGGCGCCCGTATCGCGCGAGACGCACGTGGCGCCGCGGACGAAGGAAGAGGCCGCCGTGGCCGAAGTCTTCGGCACGCTCTTGGGGCGCGAGTCGGTGAGCGCCACCGACGACTTCTTCGCATTGGGCGGTCACTCACTTTTGGCCATGCAGCTCACGTCGCGGCTTCGGCAACGCCTCGAAGTCGACGTCTCCTTGAAGCAGATCTTCGAGCATCCCACCGTCGAGCGCCTCGCCGCGGCGCTCTTCGGGACCGCTCACCGGGCCCACGCATCGATCCCGCGCGCCCCTCGCACCGCCTCACTCCCACTTTCGTATTCGCAAGAGCGGCTCTTCTTCTTGGACCAATTGATGCGCGGCATGACCGCGTACAACGTCCCGCTCGTCCTCCGCGTGCGCGGTGCGCTCGATGTTGCCGCGTTCGAGCGTGCCCTCTCGTTCGTCGTCCAACGCCACGAAAGTCTGCGCACGCGCTTTCTCCTCGTCGACGGACAACCCGCGCAAGTCATCGACGAAGCCCCTTCCCTTCGTCTCGCGCAAGAAGACGCGCGCGCTTTCAGCGAAGACCAGCTCCGCGTCGCCGTCGAAAAGGAAATCGGCACAGGCTTCGATCTCGCCCAAGGCTCGCTCCTTCGCGCGCGCCTCTATGAAGAGAGTGATCGCGAGCGCGTCCTCGCCGTCACGATGCATCACATCGTCTCCGATGGGTGGTCCACTGGCATTCTGATTCGTGAAGTCGCCGTCGCTTATGCGGCTTACGTCACCAACGCAGCGCCCGCGCTCGCGCCCCTTCCGATTCAATACGCCGACTACGCCGCCTGGCAGCGACGCGAGCTCGCAGGCGTGCGCCTCGATCAGGAGCTCGCCTTTTGGAGAACCGAGCTCGAGGATGCACCGCTCACGCTCGATTTCCCGCCCGACAAGACGCGACCCGCCATGCAGACCTTTGCCGGCGGCTCCGTCAACGGCGTCGTCGATACCGACACCATCGGGGCTCTCGGCGCACTCGCGCAACGTGAAGGCGCCACGCTCTTCATGGTGCTCCTCGCCGGCTACTATGTCCTTCTTTCTCGTCACTCGGGCCAGCGCGACATCGTCGTCGGAACGCCCGTCGCCGGACGCGTGCATCCCGACACCGAGGGGCTCATCGGGATGTTCATCAACACCCTGCCCCTTCGCGCCAAGTGGAACCGCAACGCGACGTTTCTCGACGTCCTCCGCGAGGTCAAAGCCCGCACGCTTCGCGCCTTCGAGCACGAGGAGATTCCCCTCGCGAAGCTCGTCGAAACTCTGGCCACGGAAAGAGACCCGAGCCGAAGTCCTCTCTTTCAAACCGTCTTCACCCTCCACAACCTTCCCGCGGACCCCTCCGTCTTCCAAGACGACCTTCGCTTCGAACACTTTTCCGCCGAGCGCGACGCCGCGCAGCTCGAGCTCACGTTCTCCTGCGTCGTCGAGCCCGAGGGCACGCTAGGCCTCTCGCTCATTTACAATTCGGACCTCTTCGAGCGAGATACGGCCGCGCGACTATGCAGCACCTTCGCGGCGATCGTTCTCGGTGCGGCCAACCATCCGGACATCGCGGTCTCGCGTCTCGGCGCGCACGCCAGAAGCGTCCAAGAGACATCACTTGCGCAGTGGAATGCGACCGCGCGGCCGATCGACGACGAGACCTCACTCTTCGGCTTGTTCGAACGACGTGCCGTGAGCGCACCGAACGATGTCGCGCTCGTTGTCGGCGATCAGTCTTGGACCTACGCGCGACTTCTCACTGCCGCCAAAACGTACGGGATGTCTTTCGCGCATGCGCCTCCTGGCCCCGTCGCAGTGCAGATGAAACGTTCTCTCGATCTCGTTGCAGCCCTACTCGGCGCGAGCTCGGCCGGGCGAGCCTACGTTCCGATCGACCCGATGCTCCCGGAAGCGAGGCGAGCTCAAATTATCACGCGATCGGATGCAACCGTTCTCGTCGTCGACGACGGCGTCTCGACGACGTGGTCGAAGGGCCTCGTGATCGCGCCGTCCACCGTTGCCGGCGTCGCGAGCAAGAAGGCCTTACCAACCGAGTCTCATCCTGACGAGGCGGCCTACATTCTCTTCACGTCCGGATCGACGGGGGAACCGAAGGGAGTCGTCGTTACGAACCGTGGGCTCGTGAACTTCTTGCACGCGATGCGCGATCTTCTCGCGATCGGCAAAGAGACGCGGTGGCTCGCGACGACGACGGTGTCGTTCGACATCTCGGAGCTCGAGATCTTTCTTCCGCTCATCGTCGGTGGCACGACCCTGCTTGCGACAGATGAAGAAGCCAAGGATCCGCGCGCCATCGCGAGCCGCCTCGATTCCGATGGAATTACGGCTTTCCAAGCGACGCCTGCGATGTTCGGTGCCCTCTTCGACGCTGGCTGGTGCGGACGTCCGATTCATCTTCTTTGCGGCGGCGAAGCCGTGCCGAGGGCGTTGAGCGCGCATCTCCACTCGATCACGCCGCGCGCGTGGAATGTTTATGGCCCGACAGAAACGACGATCTGGTCGGGCGCACTCCCCATCGACGACGGCC
>JAHFDV010000702.1 GCA_023248815.1 Myxococcales bacterium | reverse complement strand
TGACATCACCGGTGAGGTTCATCACTTCGCTCACGTTCGCGCGCTCGCGACGCTTGTCGACGATGGCAAGAGAGCTGTTCATACGCTTCGCGTAAGCACGCGCGCGCTCGACGCCGCCGGCATCCGGCGAAACGAAGACCGTGTCGGAGTCGAAGTTTTTCTTCACGTAGTCTTCGAGCATCACGGGCATCGCGTAGAGATGATCGAATGGGATGTTGAAGAATGCTTGGATCTGACCTGCGTGGAGATCGACGGCGACGACCCGCGTTACGCCGGACGCTTGAATGAGGTCCGCGACGAGCTTCGACGTGATCGGCGTACGCGGCGCGACCTTGCGATCTTGGCGGCCGTAGCCGTAGTACGGAAGCACCGCCGTGATCGAGCCGGCGGATGCACGCCGAAGCGCGTCGACCATGATGAGGAGCTCCATCACGTTGTCGTTGACGGGATGGCAGGTCGGCTGGATGACGAAGGCGTCGACGCCGCGAACGTTCTCGTTGATCTCGCAGAACGACTCGTTGTCCGAGAAGCGCGTGAGCTTCAGCTTCGCGAGCGGCGTTTCGAGCGCCTGCGCGATCGACTGGGCCAAGGGGAGGTTTGCATTGCCGCTGAAGAGACAGACCTTCTTGAACACGCGCTCGACTTAGCTTTCGAGGTGAACGTGTGTCAACGGACGGCGAGCCTAGTTACGTAGAATTCACACAGTATCGAGCACGATCCGCGGGCGACGAGTCGCGCTCCGCTCATCGCCCCGCCGCGCCTTGCGACACGATCAGTGCAACATCGCGCGGCATTCGCCCATGCGTCCGCGTTTGCCTTGCTTGGAGCAGCTCTGGAACGCCTTTCGCGCGTCCGCGTCGCGCCCGGCCATTTGATAGGCCGCGCCGAGAACGAGCCACGCGTCGCCGTCCGTCGGATCAGAGGCCACCGAGCTCTCGCCCGCTGCGATCGCATCTTTGATCTTTCCGCGGTCGAGCGCGCGCTGCGCCGTCTTCTTGTCTTCGACTGCGGAACCGGGCTTGAGCTCCGCTTTGACGGCTTCTTCGACCTTCGGTTCCGCGGCGGCGGGCGCTGCAGGTTTTGCCTCTTCCTTCGGTTTCACTTGTGCGGGCGCGACTTCCGCCGCCTTGACGGCTTCGACGGCCTTGGGTGCTTCAGGCACGTTGGCTACGTTCGCGACCGGATCGACAGGCTTCGGCGCTTCCATCGCCGCGCTCGTGACTTCGGCAGGCTTCTTCGCCTCTGCGTGAATCGTCGGATCGACCGCCTTTTCGACGACCGGAACCACGAGGGGCGAAGCTTCGCCCGCGGCGCGCGCTTCCCCTTCGAACGTGCTCGCGACGCTTTGCGGGCGCGAAGAGATGATGTAAGCGCGGAATCCCCCGGCGACGCAGATCGCGAGGCTCACGGCGACTGCCCAACCGACGTGCCGCGCGAAGTGCGCGCGACGAACTTTGGCCTGAGCGAGATGCGCTTGCGAGCGACGTGCCTCGGCGATCTCTTCTGCGCTCGGCGGGACATGGAAATGGTGATCGGCCGCGACAGCAGGTGGCGGCTGCGAGAAGAAGTGCGTCTCCGCGGTCGAATCTGCCGAGACGGCAACGAGCGAGTCCTCGCGACCACGCACGTCGTCGTCGGTCGAGAACGGATCGGCTACCACTAGCGACGTTCGCTCGACCGAGACCGGAGAGGGCGTGAGGGCGTCGGAGTTCGACGACGCGGTCTCTGCCTTCGGCGCGAGGCTCTTCGTATTGCTCGGAAGCTTCGAGCTATCGGCAACGGAAACGTTGGCGTTGCGCTTCGCAGCGCGATTGGATTTGGATCGTTTTCCCATCTCGCGTCCCTCTGACAGCTAGTGTCCGTTCCCGGCTCTTTTCATCACAGAAAAAGTAACATCTGGAAAAGCAAGAAGCATGCAAAAGTCGGAGCCCGCGAATTCTTGAACCATCGTGGGGTCACGTCAATGGTAGGTACGTCGATTGTTAGAAAAGTGTCACACATTGACACAGGCCCCTGCGCCGCTTGTCGTGGCCCAATTATCCGCCGCCCTACACTATGTCGCTCTTAACCCTTGAAACGGCTCAATCATGAAGCCCGGACGACCGCGCCCGCACCGTCCAGCGCCCCGACAAATGTGGGACGCAGCGCCGAAGAAGGATCACTTCGAAACAAAAGGAAAAGCCTCCGAAGGCACTTTCGTGGTGCGCGAAGGCGCCGCCGATAGCATTCGGCGCGGACATCCGTGGCTCTATCGCGAAAGCGTTCGTGGAGACGCGCAGATGGGCGATCTCGTGACGGTCGAATCCGCATCCGGGGAGAAGCTCGGACTCGCGATGTACGACAGCGAGAGCCCGATAGCGCTGCGCATGTGGGGTCGTGGACGTGCAGGTGCACAGACCTTCGCGGCACTCGTCGAAGAGCGAATCGAGGACGCGCTGGCAAGGCGATCCACGCTCTTCGCGTC
>JAHFDV010000280.1 GCA_023248815.1 Myxococcales bacterium | reverse complement strand
ATAGCGTTATGACCCCGTTCGATGGAGTACCCGCGGCCACGTCGCTTCCGATGAGGCGCCTTGGGCGGACGAACATCGACGTTTCGATTCTTGGGCTCGGCGGCGGTCCACTCGGCTCGTATTCGATTCTCCACGCCGACGCAGAGCGACTGGTCCATACCGCGCTCGATCTCGGAATCAATCTCTTCGACACCGCGCCGAGCTATGGATCTTCGGAAGAGCGCATCGGGCGAGCACTCCGGGGGCGACGAGAAGAAGCGATTGTCGTCACGAAGGGTGGCTACGGCGTTCCCGGCATTCCGGATTGGACCAAGGCGTCGGTCGAGCGCGGCATCGATCTCGCGCTTCGTCGCCTGGGCACCGACTACATCGATGTCTTTCTGCTTCATTCGTGCCCGCCGGCGACGCTGAGAGGCGCGCTCGTAGAGCCATTGGTTCGTGCGCGAGAGGCAGGGAAGGTCCGAGCCATCGGTTACTCGGGCGATGGCGAAGCGCTTCTCTGGGCCGCGCTCGATGATCGTCTCGATGTCGTCGAGTGTTCCTTCAATCTCTACGACCAAGGGGCACTATCGCCGGCACTTCGCGCGCCGAACCTTCATGACAAGGGAACCATCGGAAAACGCGCGCTGGCTGGCGCTCCTTGGGACGGCACGCGTGGATTCGAAGCGTACGATCGCTTGACCTACCGCGAGCGAATGTCGGCGATGGCGCTTCCGGCGTTCGGGCTCGATCCCGCGGAGGCAGCGTTGCGTTTCGCGGCCTACGCACCGGACCTTGCAACGACACTCGTCGGCACTCGCGATGTCAGTCACCTCTGTAGTGCCGCGGCCGCCGTCATGCGGGGACCGCTTCCAGACTCTTCTCTTCGCGCGATCGCCACGGCCTATGATCGTGTCGGCGCCAATTGGCAGCCGGTCGTGTGACTTGCGTCCAACAGCAGAGCTCTAACGCGTCGCGATCTTTCGCTCGACGAGCGCCCGGATCGCGCGCTTCGAAGCGAAGTTTGCTCGAGCGGCGTCGGTTGATCGCATCTGCACGCCGAATACACGTTCGATCTCTTCGACGAGGGTGACGACATGCAATGAGTCGAGCTCGAGCGGCGCGTCTTCGTCGACTCCTTCTAGAGAAACCAGCGCAAACAGCGGTTCGAGATCGATCATTTGGCCTCGAAAAGCCGGCGGATCTTCGCGCGGTCGAGCTTGCCGCTCGCCAAACGTGGAAGGGACGAGACGACATGAATGTCGCTTGGGAGACGATCGAGCGGAAGATGCGGACGGAGATGTTGGCGCGTGAGTCGGTGCTCGACGACGAGCGTGATCGATGCCTCGCCGTTCTCGTCGTTCGTCGCAAAGGCGAAAGCACCTCCGCTCGTCAGCTCCTCTGCGACGCGCGCGATCTCGGCGAGCGAGACTTTCACACCGCGGACTTTCACGACGTCGTCTTTCCTTCCGTCGACGAAGAGCTGTCCTTCCTCGATGCGTCCAACATCGCCCGTCCGCAAGAAGTCACCGACGCGCGTTTGCTCCGTGAGCCGCTCGTCGCCCAGATAGCCCAGCATCGCCGTCGGCGACCGAAAGAGAACTTCGCCTCCGTCGCCAAGCTTTAGCTCGATTCCCGGGAGCGGAACGCCCACCGAGCCACGATCGAACGCTGGGTTCTTCGACGAAGAGGACGTGAGTCTCGGACCGGCTTCGGTCGTGCCGTACTGATTGGCGAGCTCGACCTCAGGGTGAGACGCGCGCAGCGAATCGCGTAGCGCACCTGGAAATGGGCCTCCCGCGGATCCCACGAGCCGAAGGTGCGGAAACTTCGGAGACTCCAAAAAAATGCGTCTCAGAGTGTACGAGACCGATGCGAGAACGGTGACGTCACGGAGACGCGTGAGTTGCTCGTCGAGAAAGGGAACCCGCGCGTCGATGATCTTCGCCCCTGCGACGAGCGCCGTGAAGAGCTGACCCACGAGACCGAAGGAATGATCGAGAGGCTGCAGCAGCGCTACGTGATCGCGCGCATCGATGCCGAGATTGTCGCGGATGAGCCGGGCATTCGCGAGGAGCGATTCGAGTGCGAACTCTGGATACTTCACAGCGCCTCCGCTCCCCGACGTTGCGAGAACGATTTCTCCGCGAGCGCTCACGAGGTCCGTCTTGCGAGGAGTCGAGATCTGACGGGGAAGTGGAGCGAGATTCAGCCGGAATGCTGCAATCAGGTACGCCAGCGTCTCTTTCGCGGTGCGTGCTGGGATCTCGACGACGGTCTTCTCGGCCGACTCGTCATCGGGAACGAAACTGCGCAGGTCCGCCTCGAACTGTGCGGCTTCGAGGAGGATGTCG
This sequence comes from Myxococcales bacterium, assembly GCA_023248815.1. GTDB lineage: Bacteria > Myxococcota_A > Polyangia > Polyangiales > Polyangiaceae > JAHFDV01. The sequence goes on along the minus strand of JAHFDV010000280.1, from coordinate 5,260 downwards.
GTTCGGCCAAACTCGAGATCGCCTTCGCCGATCTTCACATCCGCCGGAAGAAGGTCCAACTCGAGCGTCATTTGCGGGCGGTCTCGAGAGGAGTTACGTGGTCGACTGCTTGACGACGAAGTCGACGACTTGCTTCACGGTGTGGAGCTCGCGGAAGTCTTGCGTCTGCACCTTCAAGGCGAACGTCTTCTTGATGAGATAGATGAGGTCGACCGCGTCCAACGAGTCCATCCCCAGATTCCCGCGAAACGTCGCATCATCCGTGATCTTCGCCGCGGGAATGCGAAAGTCGTTCATCAGGATCTCGACGACCTTCTGCTTGATGTCTTCGGGGGAGGCCATGTCGCGAGTAGACAGGGGAAGACGGCTCGACGTCAATCGAAGCGTCTCCCGTGACGCACCACTCAGAGCTCGTAGAGCGCGCTGCCCCACGACATCCCGCCGCCGACGGCCGCCGAGAGAACGCGCGTTCCGCTCCCGATGTGTCCCGCTGCCAACGCTTCCGCGAGAGCCACGATCGTTCCCGCGGCTCCGATGTTGGCATGCTTTTCGACGTTGATGAATGCGTGCTTGGCGGCAACGCGAGAAGCGAACTTGCGAATCAAAGGGATGCTCGTCTGATGAGGAACGTACCAATCGATCGGGCCCGCGGCGTCTCTGAGCACCGACGCGAGGGCCTCTTCGTATTTTCCCGGAATGGCCGAGAGCAGCTCATCGGCATCGCCAGACATCACGAAGCCTCCGCGCGCGATGTCTTCGGCGACGGGGGGCAGTGCGCCACTCGTGGATACGAGCTTTCCAAGTGTCCCGTCCGTGCGGTGATAAGCCGAAACGAGGCTTCCTTTGCCGCGTGAGACGATGAGCGCGCCGGCGCCGTCCCCGAGCGAGAGGGACGCGACTTTGCTGTCTTGAGGAATGATCTTCGAGAAGCACTCGGCGCCGATCACCGCGACGTGTTCGGCGCCGCCCGACACATAGTGCGATGCCGTCGTGAGCGCGAGGAGCGAGCTCGCACATCCCGCACGAGAATCGAACGCGGCGCAATCGGCGCCCACGCGCGCGGCAATGTCTGCAGACACGGTGGAGGTCATTCGGTGCGGCGTCGAGGTCGCGACGGTGACGAGCGAAAGTTCCTTCGGATCGAGTTTCGCAACCTCGAGCGCGCGCCTGAGCGCTTCGGCGCCGAGGGTCGCGCTCGTCGCTTCGTTCGCGTGATCGAGCGGCTGACCGACCAAGTGGGCCCATGCCCTACGACTCACACCGGAGTTCTCACGAAAGCCGTCGGCAAGAAACGCAATACGTTCTGCGTCGAGCTCTCTTCCGCTCGAAAACGTGCTCGGAAGGCGCCGAATGACTTCTTCGTTGTCGAGCTCCAGCGCCGGAAACGCCGTGCCCCAACCGCTGAAGGTGATGTGTCTCAACGCGCGGACAACGAGGGCGCTCACGTGATCGAGCTTAGCCTAGCTTGCAGTAGAGTCGATGCGCTGTACATGAGCGATGGAGGGTGGGGTATCATCGGCACAGACTCGATGAAGCGCCCTCTCGACGAAGAGCTTGCGGAGCGAACGAAGCGCGCTGAAGAGGGCGGTGGAGAGGCGAAGCTCGCGCGCCAGGAACGTCTCGGGAAGTGGACGGCGCGCCGCCGCATCTCGGAGCTCATCGACGAAGGAACATTTTCGGAGATCGGCAAGCACGCGCTCCACCGTTTTGCAGAGCCGCACGCGTTGGCTGCGCATCGGCACCCCGGAGATGGACTGATTTGCGGAACGGCACGCATCGACGGGCGACGCATCGCGATCATCGCGCACGATCCGACCGTGCTTCGCGGGGCGCTTGGTCTCGCGGGAGCGAGAAAAATAGGCCGTTTGATGGATACGGCGCGCGAGTTCAAGCTGCCCGTCATCACGCTCACCGACTGCGAAGGCGCCCGCGTTGCCGAGGGAGGCGATTCCATCGAAGCTTACGGCAGTGTCCTCGCGGAGCACGTGAAGACCCAGGGCATCGTCACGCAGCTCACCTTGGTGTCGGGTCTCTGTGTCGGTGGCGCGGCCTATTCCGCGGGGCTCATGGACTGGGTCGCGATGGTGCGCGACCAATCGTTCATGTTCATCACCGGCGCCAAGGTCACGCGCGTCGTCATGGGCGAGGACGCGGACATGGAAGAGCTCGGCGGCGCAGAGATGCACGCAAAAAAGACGGGGCAGTGCCATGCTCTCGTCGACGACGAAGCCACGGGAACGAAGTGGCTCAAGAATATGCTGGGGTATCTCACTCCGAGCATTCCGTCGGACGACGACCCACAGCGTGAGGTGCCGAGAGTCGGGAGCCTCGTCCCCGAAGATCAGCGGAAGCCCTACGACGTACGTCAGGTCATCGCCGAGATCTTCGATCGCGACTCGACACTCGAGCTGTCGGCGCTCTTCGGTGGAAGTCTCGTCACGACGCTGGCGCGCCTCGGCGGAAGGGCCGTCGCGGTGGTCGCGAGTCAGCCACTCGTGAACGCGGGATGTCTCGATATCGACGCGTCCCGCAAGGCGGCGCACTTCGTCGAGTGGGCAGGGCGCGAAGGACTCCCAATCGTGACACTCGTCGACGTCCCCGGCTATCTGCCGGGCAAGCGCCAGGAGCAGGGCGGCATCGTTCCCTTCGGTGCGCTCGTGCTGAAGGCGTACGGTCACGCAAAGGTTCCGCAGATCTGTCTCGTTCTCCGCAAGTGTTATGGCGGCGCATCGGTCTTGGCGTTCTCTTCGCGCATCCGTCTCTCGTTGCCCACTGCGCGCGTTGCTCTGATGGGTGCAGAAGCGGCCGTCGAAGTGCTTTTCGGCGCGGTGCAAGAAGGCGCGTCCGCGGAAGAGGTTGCCCAGCGAGCAGCGGAGAAGCAGCGGTGGCTCGAAGAGAACGATCACGCGTGGGCGCCCGCAGAACAAGGGTATCTCGACGACGTGATCGCCCCGAAAGACTCGCGCCGCGCGCTGCACATTGCGCTCGAGAATCTCGTTCGCGAGTCAAAGTAGACGAGCGAGCGAAACGAACGTGTTCACGGACTACCGAAAGCTTGGCGACGTCCGCATCGCCGCGACCTCGCACTACTTGCCGCCGCACCGCGTCACGACGGCCGAGCTCTTTCGCGACACGCCCGGTGTCGATGCCGCGGATCTCGAGCGACTGACTGGTATCTTTTCGCGAGGCGTGGCGAGTCCAGACCAGGCGACCTCCGACCTCGCCATTCTCGCGGCGAAGCCACTGCTCGCGACGGCTCGCCCTGAGAAGCTGTATCTTGCAACTGTCTCTCCCGACTACCCGTCTCCTGGCACCGCACCACTCGTTCAGCTCGGCCTAGGGTTACCACCCATCCCAGCGATCGACATCGTCGCCGCCTGCGCGGGCTTCGTGTTCGGTATCGACGAGGCGGCGCGAACGGCGCTGCTTTCCGAGGTCGATGTTCTCGTTACCGCCGCAGAGCTGCGCTCGCGCATGCTCGTGACGGCGAGCCCCGGGGTTCGCTGTCTCTTTGGTGACGGCGCCGCTGCAGCAATCGTTCGCAAGGGGAGTGGGCGCTTCCGCATTCTCGCGACGCATGTTTCGGCCGATGGGAGCGGCCACGGCGCTGTTCGCGTCGAAGCGGGTGGAACGCGTCACGCAACGACGCTGTCGACGCTCGAACGCAATTTGCACACGCTCCGAATGGAAGATGGGCCCGCCGTGTTCTTTGCTGCGGTCGAGGGATTCGTCGCGATTGCGGACTCTCTCTTGGGAGCGATGGGCATGACGGACCGCGACATCGACGTGATCGTCCCGCACCAAGCGAATCAGCGCATTCTCGAGCGCGCTGCCAGGCAATTGCGAATCGAGCCGAACAAGTGGGTCTCGTACGTTGCCGACATGGGAAATATCGGCGGTGCCTCCGTCGGTGTCGCGTTCGATCGCGCCAGCAAAGACGGGCGCTTTTCCAAAGGTCAACGCGTGATGCTGCTCACCGCAGGCGCCGGGTACACGGCAGCCGCGGCCGTGCTCGAAGTGATGGAGTGAGCGTCGCGAGAAAGAAAAAGCTCGCACCCCGAAGTTTTGGGGCACGCGCTCTCTCGTCTCTCGGCCGGCGTTACCCGAACCTTTTCGCCACTCTTTACTCGACGTAAGAGCGAAGCTGGCGGCGCTCTGATGGCAGCTTGAGGCGCTTCAGCGCGAGCGTCTCAATCTGGCGAATGCGTTCGCGTGTGAGGTGAAACACCTTGCCGACTTCGTCGAGCGTGTAGGTGCGACGCTGATCGATCCCGAAACGCATCCGAAGAATCTGCTGCTCTTTCGGGCTGAGCGTTTCGAGGAGCGCACGCGTCTCGTTTTCGAGGTCGTTGCGCGCGATGGTGTCTTCGGCATGAGCGTTCGAGCTGTCGGCCAGGAGGTCGCGCATCGTCGAACCCTCGTCTTCGCCGATCGGAGCATCGAGGCGGAGAGGCTCGCTTCCCACCGTGAGGAGGTTCGCGACCTTCTTCGTCGCGACACCGGTCTTGCGCGCCAGCTCGTCAGCCGTTGGCTCACGACCTTGGTTCTCGTAGAAGCGTTGCCGCGTCTTCAAGATGCGTGCGCGCGTGTCGGCCACGTGCACGGGGAGGCGAATCGTGTGGCCCTGATCGATGATCGCGCGAGCGATCGATTGACGGATCCACCACGCGGCGTAGGTGCTGAAGCGATAGCCGCGACGGTGATCGAACTTGTCGATCGCGCGCATGAGGCCCGCATTGCCCTCTTGAATCAAGTCGGCGAGATCCAATCCGTGGTGCGCGTAACGCTTCGCAATGGAGACGACGAGGCGAAGATTCGCTTCGAGGAACTCCCCTCGAGCGTCGTCCGCCTGGCGGAGTGATTCTCCGACGTGGCGAGCGAGCGCAGGGTTGGTCTTCGAGAGTCCACGCTGCAGTTTCGCGAGGATGCTTCGCTCGACACGACCTTCCATGAGAGTGCGCAAGATCCCCTGCGACTCCTTTTGTGCCGTGCGGTCGAGCTCACGCCGAAGTGTCGCGCGCTTGGCGCCACCGAGGCGCGCCAAGTGTTCGGCGTGCTTCTCGAGCCGGAGGAAAAGCGCTCCCAAGCGTCGCGGCGTGAAGGATTCGGCCGCGTCCGTTTGAACGAAGAGCTCTTCTGGTGCGAGATGCTTTTTGCGCATGCTCTCGCCAAGCTTCGCGATCTCGAGCGTGCCCGAGGCATCGCTCAACAGGAGCTCGAGCGCCTGACGCTCTGCTTCTTCGATGCGACCCGATAGCTC
>JAHFDV010000701.1 GCA_023248815.1 Myxococcales bacterium | reverse complement strand
GCAGACGGTCGCAACTGCGAGGCCCGAGAGAAAGGTCTTCCACGTCGTGTTCATTTTTATAAGTCCTCCAAGAGACGAAAAAGGCGCATCGCGCCGAGGAGCGAGCAAGAGCGGGTGTAAGTGTGGCGCTAGTAGTGGGGGTGCGTCAACTTTCGGCCCTCGTTGAATCGAGTGGAAAAAGCTGTGCTCCGAGATCGACGAGCGAGACCTGCCGATTCTTCAATCGGCCGCGACGAACGAACGCGGCCGCGGACGAAAAGAACCATTGTTCCGACCGCTTCGCGGTCAGTGACTAACCTGCTTTCGAGGGTGCGACGACGCGCTTGCGGAGGTGTCGGAAGGCGATGACGAACGACGCTAGAGACGCGGCGTACCACGGCCAAAATCCAATCGTTTCGAACAATGTCGAGCCCTTCAGAAAGCGAACTTCGGAGAGGAGGCCCTCCGCTCGATACATGCCGCCGAGCGAGATGACGCGCCCCAGCGGATCCACGACGCCGCTGACGCCGCTATTGGTCGAACGCACGAGGTAGCGGTGATGCTCGATGGCCCGGAACTTCGCGAGCGCAAAGTGCTCCCAGGGCTCGCTCGTGTTGCCGAACCACGCATCGTTCGTGATGTTGACGAGAATGTCTGGATCTTTGGCCGTGAGCACTGCGTCGTTCGTGAAACCCGGCAGCACGTCTTCGTAACAGATGAGCGTCGAGAGCTTTCGCTCGACGCCACCGACCGTGAGCGTCAAGGGCTCGAGGTTGTCGCCCTTGCTGAAGCGTCCGCTGTTGGGAGACCACTGGTAGAGAATCGGAAAGTCATCGCCGAAGGGAAGGTATTCGCCGAACGCGAGCAAGAAGTGCTTGTCGTACCGAGAGACGATTTCGCCCTCTTTCGTCGTCGAGACGGCCGTGTTGAACCAGCGCTCGCGATCCTTGTCGCGGCGGTAGAGAACTCCGCCGAAGACCGCCGGAATCTTGAGATTGCGACCGACGCGATCGCGAAGGAAGCGTTTCGAGAGGCTCTCTTCGATCGGCATCGTGACGGACGACTCGCTCCAGACGAGGAATTCGGCGCCCTTTCTGCGGAGGTCTTCCGAGATGCGGAAGTGCCGCCGCAACCCTTCGGCCGGGTCTTCGCGCTTCTGGATGAGCGCGAGATTGCCCTGCACGATGCCGACGACAGCGCGATCGGCCTTGGCGGCGATCGCGTCGACGCGACGAATTTGAAAGATGCCGTAGAGCGCCGAGAGAGCGAACGGTACTGCCGCGTAGGCTACTCCACGGATGCGCGCTGCCGGATCGAAGCGCAAGAGCAGCATCTGATAAATCGCAAGGTTCGCTGCGAAGACCGCGAGGCTGACGAGGACTGGCCCCCCGAGATCTGCCACCTGCAAAAAGGCGGGCATCGTGTGAACCGTGGCGCCGAAGTACCAAGGAAACAGTACTGGAAACGCGACCTCACTCGCGATGAAGGCGAGCGTTGCTGCGAGCTGAAATCCGTAGCCTCGCAACTCGGCCCGACGAATCAACCAGCCCGTGAGCGCCATGCGACCGCCCTGATACGTGGCGACGATGAGGACGAAGAGCGCGCAAAGCGCCGTGGGAAAGCCCGAAAATGTCTTCAGCATGTCGAGCAGCCAATAGAAGCCGCCGACATTCATTACCGTGCCGGAGAGAAGACCGAGCTGCGCGGCACGCTTCGGCGTCTGGCCGCGAATCGCAAAGAAGAAGGGGACGTACGCGATGAACGCGAGAAGTCCGCCCTTGTCGTGCGCGGGATCGGTGGGAAAAGCACCCCAGTAAAAAAGGCTGCAGAGCAGCGCGAGGGCGGCTGCCTTTCCGAAGGGAAGAGCTCGTGAATCGGTCGCGGTCGAGGCGGTGGAAGGTGAGGTCGCTTCGCTCACTTGACGCCGAGGAGCTCGACGTCGAAGAGAAGCGTTTGCTTCGGCGGAATCGCCGGGGGACGGCCGTTTTCACCGTAGGCGAGCTGATAGGGGATCGTGAGCTTGCGCTTGCCGCCGACCTTCATGCCAGCGACGCCCTGGTCCCATCCTTTGATGACTTGGCCTGCGCCGAGCTTGAAGTCGAAGGGCTGCTTGCGGTCGAGCGAGCTGTCGAACTTTTTCCCGTCGGGGAAAGTGCCCGTGTAGTGGACGGTCACGCTATCGCCGGCTTTGGCCTCTTTGCCAGTGCCGACCTTGGTGTCGACCATGTCGAGCTTGGCGGCAACGGGTGGCACCTGCGCAATCGGAAGGTTGGCGATCGCGCTCGCCGCACCGCTCGGTGGCGTCGGCTTCGCGGCACTAGCTGCGGGCTTGGCGGTGGTCTCGGCCGTCGTCTCCACGGCGACCTCGGCCTGCGGCTCGGTGAGCTTGGAGCAGGCGGCGATGGCGAAGACAGCGGGGACGAGAGTGAAAACGAAGCGGGATTCTAGCTTCATGGCGATGCGCGAACGTAGTAGGGTTTCCCCTGGAAGTGAAGGG
>JAHFDV010000279.1 GCA_023248815.1 Myxococcales bacterium | reverse complement strand
GGCTCGGAGAATCGACGCGACCAATGAGATCGCCTTCTTTCACCGAATCGCCTTCGTGAATCGTGAAGGGCTGAAGCACGCCAGCCACCTTCGCGCGAATCGTCACGCGTTCTACGGGCTCGATCGTTCCCGTCGCATAGACGGCTTCGACGGCCGTTCCGCGAACGACATCCGTCGTCGTCACGGGAGTGCTTCGGATGGCGAACCTCGCGGCAACGCCACATGCGAGCAAAAGGACGGCGAGTGACGCAATGCGTCTCGTGCGCTTCCTACGCGTCCGGAAGGGGACGGCCGATGGCGGGGACTCCGGTGAGTGCAGCATGGGGTCTCGCGTGGCGGTCAGAGCAACGATCACGCTACCGCGCGGGCGATTCTGCGGCAAGAAACCACACGGCGCCTAGAAAAGGTCCGGCGGGAGGCGGAGTTGCTCGATGCGAGGGATCGTGACGTTCACGGTCCAACGGATGCCGATAAGGTGCCGATAAGATCTCGTTGAGGGGCGCGTTCTTAACGCCCCGTTGTATTCGCCAATGCGCAACGCGGGTGATATTGCAAAGCGGGGCCCGCATGAACCGCATCAATTTGCGCCTGAACAACGGCTGCTACTGTTCTGAGGCTTGCCGAGACGTCCTCACGAACTTCAAAGGCGACTTCCGGCTGTCCCTCTACACCGACGAGAACAACGAGCGGCTCCTCGACGCGCTCTCGAAGTTTCATGCGATCCCCGAGGCGAACATCATCCTCGCGAACGGCAGCGGACCGCTCCTCATGCGCGGCCTGCCGATGCTCGTCGAAAATCGGATCCGCTCGAGTATCGTCCGCACGGCGAGACACTTTGCCTTCGGTGACGGCTGTCCTCTCGTGACGCCCGAGATGACCTATTTCAAGGTGCCGCTCGGCGGTCGACGAAAAGGCCTCCGCATTCACTTCGTCAAAAGCGTCGAACGAGACGGACGGTTCCTCGTCGATCTCGCCGGTCTCGATGCCACGCTCGCGCGACGTCCAGCCGTCGTCTACATCGCCACGCCGAGCAACCCGAATGGCACCGTCGTCTTCGACCGCAACGCCATGCTCGAGATCATCGCGCGCCGGAGCGACTCGTTGTTCTGGATGGATGAAGCCTACGTGGAGTTGCTCGAGCCATCTCTGGCGAGTGAGGTCGAGCTCATTCGACACGTGCCCAAGTTCGAAAACCTCATCGTCTCGCGTTCGTTCTCGTTCGCCTATGGCCTCGCCGGCGCGCGCATCGGTTTCGCAGCAGCACCCGAGTGGGCCGCAAAGATTCTCGCGTCCAAAGAATCGACGTATCGCCTCGGCGTCTTGCAAGAAGAGCTCGCGCTCGCTGCGCTGAAGTCGAGCAAGGAGCACCTCGCATTCATCACGAAGTACATGCGAACGGAACGGGAGAAAATCGAAGCGGCGCTATCGAGCTTCGAAGGCATCCAAGTGTTCGCTTCGGACACGCATCAAGTGCTGGGTCGATTCACCGACGAGCGCCAAGGCAAATTGCTCGCGGACGGACTCGCAGCTCACGGCATCAGCATTCGTCATTTCGAAAACGAGGCGAAGAGCGTCATGCCGAAGCTCGCGAGCTTCTTTCGTCTCTGTGTCGGGCGCCCGGAAGAGAATCAGGCGTTCATCGATCGTCTAGGCGACGTGCTCGGGAAGCGCAGCGAAGCGCCGCATGCCTTGCGTGCCGTCTCCTGAGTCCTTTGATTGACCGTCTCCGTTCTCTGCAGTGAAAACCCACCGAAGTGAAAATCATGAAACTTTCAAAGAAGAGCCGCTTCGCCATTGGCGCCGCACTGGTCGTCGGATTCTTCGGCTCGCGCGCACTTTGGAATCGCTATCGGCCGTTGCCGGAGCCGACGGCAGGCAACGTGGATCGCGGTGAGGTTGCGTTCTCCGATTCGGATCTCGGGTCGAAGGAGTTCTTCTCGATTCCGCGCGCGATCTTCGATGCTCTTCCGGAGATCTATCCCGATCTCTTCGTCGAAGGTTGGCAGGGCATCGGCTTCATTCCTCGTGAGAGCGATCCGTTGGGTCCGCCCATCGGCCTCGTTCGCGTGAGCGTCTATGGGCTCGAGTCCTATGCCGCGAACTGCGCGATCTGTCACACGGGTCGCGTCGCCGGAAAGACGATCATCGGCGCCCCCAACGCGAACCTCAACTTGCACCAGTTCGGCATTTCGATGTTCACCTCCATCAAGCGCCCCGAGCTCACGGTCGAAGCCGTCGCCGCCGTCGCCGAGCAAAAGGGCAAGCCGCTCGGATTCGTCGAGCGTCAGAGCATTCGCGCGTGGATCGCGATCGCTCGAAACAAGATCGCGAAGAAAGACACGAAGTGGTTCACGACCGAGCTCGGCCCGGGCCGTTCCGATGCGATCAACATTTGGAAGCGCGTGCTTCACGTCCCTGAAAATGGGCATCTTGCTTGGGCGGACATCCCGACCGTCTACAATCAAAAGCTCAAGACCAAGACGTTGCTGGACGGTTCGCTCACGGGCGATAGCTCGGTGCGCGCCGCGTTGACCGAGCTCGAAAAAGGCCGTCCCGCGCGCGACATCCTCGTTCATCGCGAAACCTTCGACGACATCATGGCGTACATCAATGGTCGCCTTGCGCCGACGCCCTTCCCGTTTCCGATCGACAAGGCAAAGGCGGATCGCGGACAAGGGATCTTCAACGACTCGTGCTCGAGCTGCCACGGAACGTATGGGCCGGGCGCGCACACGTATCCGAACCGCCGCGTGACCTCCGAGCAGATGGGCGTCGATCCCGAACGCGCGCTCGCGATGATTCCGGAGATGGTCGATCCCGTTCGCCAATACGGTTACGCGGAGCTCATCAAGATCGATGCGCAGCCTGCCTATATTGCCCCGCCGCTCGACGGCATCTGGGCCACGGCGCCCTACCTCCACAACGGCTCGATCCCTTCCTTGTGGCATCTCCTCCAAGAAGAATCGAATCGGCCCACGGTCTTCTACCGCGGCTTCAGCGAGTTCGATCCGAAGCACGTTGGAAACGCCTGCGAAGAAACGGCGCCTCACGAATGCGGAATGGACGCGGCGCAGAAAAAGCACGATCCCCGCCTCATCTTCCGCTTCGACACGAGCAAGTCTGGAAATTGGAACCGAGGACACCGTGCCGGCACGACGCTCCCCGCCGAAGAAAAAGACGCGTTGCTCGAATACTTGAAGACACTCTGAGTCTCGAAAGTGACGAGTGAGCTGGCAAAAGTCACCCTAGGTTCCATCGAGCCTTCGGCGCGCGCGCTGAAGAAGTTCGAGAGGACGCTTCGGTGGGTCGGATGGGCGACGCGTTTGGTCACGCGCCCTTGGGTCCAAGAGGTGGAGGTGCGCGGCCGCGAGCATCTCGCGAAAGGCCCGCTCTTGGTGCTGATGAATCACACCAATGTGCTCGACCCGTTCTTGCTCACGGTGCATGGGCAAAGGCCCATTCAGTTCTTGATCACGGAAGCGGCGATGAGCGCAGGAATCGGCTCGCGCTTCGCATCGTGGTGGGGACAAGTGCCGAAGCGAAAGCTCGACAACGATACGCGTTCGATGCGAACGCTGAAAAAATGGGTTCAAATGGGCGGAGCCGTCGGACTTTTTCCGGAGGGCCAGTTCACGTGGGACGGGCATCCGCTCCCCATTCGGACGGGTCTCGCGCAGCTCGTCTCGTATCTCGATGTCCCCGTCGTCACGGCGCGTCTCATCAACGGCGATCGCTTGTGGCCTTCTTGGGCGAAGCATCGGCGCCGCACCAAGTTGCGGCTCGAGATTGATCCTCCGAGAAAGTTCGAACGCGGTGAGCCCGTCGAAGCGATCGTCGCCGATCGCCTGCGGGTCGATCCCGACACGTGCGATCGCTGGCCAGTCTCCGGCAAGCGCCTCGCGGAAGGACTCGCGCAGCTCCTCCGCTACTGCCCATCGTGCGGCGCCGACGACACGCTCCTCGAAGCGGGCAATCGTCTCTCGTGCACGACGTGTGAACGCAACTGGGAAGTGACGGGCGAAAATCGTCTCGAAGGAAAAGACGACGCGATGACCATCGCCTCTGCCTTGCGCCGCGCGGAGTCCCATTGGCGCGAGCAGTGGCTCCGCACGAAATCATGGCGGAGCAGAGGTGAAGTCACCGTCCTCGATGTCGGGCGAGGCGCTTCGTCGCAGATTGCGCGCGGCATCCTTCGTCTCGAAGAAGGACATCTCCGCATGGACGGCTGGGAGCTCGCGACGAACGACGTCCTCGCGCACATGCTCGATTGGGGCGAACGCATCGTGATCCGCACCGAACGAAGCCGTCTCGCCTTCGCGCTGCCCGAAGACAGTCGCGCGCTTTGGACAGTGGCGTTCGACGAGACGATGCGAAGGGCGAAGAGCGAGTAGTCGCGGGTTTTCTTACGACGCGATTCGTCTAACCTCGTCGTCGAAGGAGACAACCTCATGAGCTACGTCGACGGATTCATTCTCCCCATTCCCAAGAAGAACGTGGAGGCCTACCGAAAGATCGCGAAGAAGGCCGGCAAGATTTGGATGGAGCACGGTGCGCTCGCTTACGCCGAGTGTCTCGGCGACGACGTGAAGCCGGGCAAGCTCACCTCGTTTCCCCAAGCCGTGAAGCTCAAGGCCGACGAGGTCGTGTGCTTCTCTTGGATCGTCTACAAGTCGCGAAAGGATCGCGATCGCATCAACAAACTTGTGATGAACGATCCGCGTCTCACGTCGATGGTCAACGCGATGCCCTTCGACGGCAAACGAATGGTGATGGGCGGATTTAAACCGATCGTCGAGCTCTGAACGGAGAAGTCGGAACCAAGAACGCCGGCGGAGACAACGCTCGTGCGGCGGCCGGCGGAAAAAATCGTTTGCGCGCTCGTGAAGGGACGGGTCGGTGCACGTGCGCGCCGGCTCCGTTGTCCGGATCTTCCAACCTTTCGCGAGTGCTCGGGTTTGAGGTGCGGAGGCGTCTGCGTGAAGGTGTGAGCTCACTCACAAGTGCCCACGGTGACGGAGAATATCGCTAGGAATTATGTGCTCCATAGGATGATGGAGCTAGAATATTGTTCTGTACCTGGAGGTCTTAATGCAGAAACGCTTCTTGATCGGACTCATCCCCCTCTTGGGAATCCCCGCTGCCATCTCGCTCGTGAACTGCGGGAAGGATCCGGGAAGCGTGTTCGACACCGACGCGTGCCAGACTTTCTTCAACGGCAAGTGCGGAACGGCGTGCACGAACGATCAAGCGTGCGGCGCGGGACTTCACTGCCAACAGGGCGGCTGCGCAGCTTCCTGCGTTCCCAGCGAGAAGTGTGACAACGGATTCACGTGCACGCCGAAGGGCCGTTGCCAGGCGAGCGACGACGACGTCCTCAAGGACGACCCCGACAGCGATGGCGGAGTTTGCGCGGACGTCTCGCTCAATCTCGAGAAGGTCGTGCCGACCGTGCTCCTCCTCGTCGATCAATCGGGATCGATGGACGCGCAGCTCGACGGAAGCAAGAATCGCTGGCAGGTCGTCTACGACGTGCTCATGGATCCCGCGGGCGGCGTCGTGAAGCAGCTCGAGAAGGACGTCGAGTTCGGCTTCGCGCGCTATCACGGTACGAGCGCGACCGAGTGTCCCATCCTCAACGACGTGACGAACGCGACGAGCGCGGTCGTGCAACCCGCGCTCAACAACTTCACGGCGATCAACGCGAAGTATCCCGGGAACCTTCCCAACGGCAGCAACAACACGCCGACCGCAGAGTCGTTCCGATTGCTCACCGGCATCGACGCCGCGGGTGGCAAAGTCGCGGGCGGCTTCGCAGCAAGCACGACGAAGGGTCCGAAGATCGTCATCCTCGCAACCGACGGCAACCCCGACACGTGCGGTCCGAATACGCAGGGCGTCGATGAAGACGGAAAGACGCGCACCATCAGCGGGCCCGACAGCAACAGCTCGCTCATTCCGCAAACCAAGGTCGCCGACGCTCTCTATGCCGGCTTCAAGAACGACATCCGCACGTACGTCATCGCCGTCAGCAACGAAGTCAGCGTCGCCGCGAAGACGAAGTTCGCGAACGCTGGCGCCGGCAAGCCCCCGCCCTATGCCGGCACGGAGAAATACTACGACGCCAACAGCAAGGCCGACCTCCTGACGGCGTTCAATCAGATAATCTTTCCGTTCCGCTCGTGCACGTTCAAGTTGAATGGCACCGTCGGCGCAGGCAAAGAGTCGAAGGGCAAAGTCTCACTCAACGGCGCGCCGCTCACCTATCAAGATGCCAACGGCTGGAAGTTGAACAGCCCGACCGAGCTCGAAGTCACGGGCACGGCGTGCGATGCGGTGAAGGCAGGTACGGGCACGCTCCAGGTGAGCTTCCCGTGCGACGCCGTGACGATCATCAACTGACATTCAGTCGACCGCTCTTAAGTCATTTCGAGCCGCTCGACATCTCAATGCATCGAAGTATCGTGAGTCGATGACCCGCGGCTTTTCGCGCGACTCCGCTTCGCGATCGCTCCGTCGTCTCGGACGATTCCACCCGATATTTTTGGGCGTTTTCGCACTTGGCGTCGTGGCGCTCGATGCGTGCGGCGGCGAAGAGGCCAACGAGGATCCGACCCCCGTTGCCAAAGATGCGGGAGAGCGTCCCGACAAGGAACCTGTCAGCGTCGACGACGCGGGTACGAGCGATGGGAAGACGGATTCGGGTCCTGCCCTGCCATGCGATCTCACGACGGCGGCGTGCACCGCGCTCCCGCCGGGTCTCGTCGAAGGTGAAGGCCTCTCGCCGATCGATCGCTGCGCGTTTCCTCTTCAAGAGACGGTCGACATCTCGCAACCGAACGCGATCGTCACCGCACTCGAAAAAATCACGACGAAATCGAGCGTGGCATTGGTGCTCGGCGATCTCAATCGCACGGCGACGAACGACACGAGCATTCCGGGCACACCCGCAGGCGTGAAGCTCGGCGTGAAGCTCGACGACGAAGACCAAACGGGAACGTGGTTCCCGCAGGGCCTCAGTGGCTCGAGCGACGGCTATGCGACGGGCGTCATCGACGGCAAACGCGTCGTCGTCGTCACCTACTACGATTCGAGCGCTACCAGCAAAGGCACGCGCATTTCCTTCTTCGACATCACGGATCCCGCGAAACCGACCTACCGCCACGTGCTCTTCGTCGAGCCGACGGGAACCGCCTCCGCCCCGAGTATTTCGGAAGTGAACGTGCACGCGGGAGGCGTCGCGTGGGTGGGGCATTACATGTATCTCGCAGATACGAAGCGCGGCCTTCGCGTGTTCGATCTCGATCACATTCTGCGCGTCGAGATCGACGAAGACACGATCGGCTGCACCGCCACGAAGTGCCACGCGGGGCTTTATCGCTACGTTCTTCCGCAGATCGGGCTCTACCAAGCGAAGTCGTCGTGCTCACAAATCTTCTCCTATCTCTCGCTCGACAAGTCGACGACGCCTCCTTCACTCGTCACGGGTGAATATTGCAGTGGAAGCGCGTGCTCGAGTCCCTTGCAGGGGCGCATCTTCCGCTACCCTCTCGACGCCGCGACGAATCGACTCGCTGAGTCGCTCACGTATCCGAAAGATGCGTACTTCACGAGCTATC
>JAHFDV010000700.1 GCA_023248815.1 Myxococcales bacterium | reverse complement strand
AGGCCGCCCTTCAGCCCGCCGCGTTCGACCCAAAGACGACGGAGCGCACGCTGCGGCTCGGCCTCGCGGATATCTCGGACGAGTGGCTGCTCCCGAAGCTTCTTCGCGTTCTCGCGAAAGAGGCTCCGAACATGAAGCTCATTTGCGGCCCCGTGCAGTTTCGCACGGTGACGGATGCGCTCGCCACGCGCCGCATCGACATCGCGATCACCGTCGCCGACGAGCTGCCTGCGTCGATCGCGCGAGTTCCTTTCGTGAGAAGCGGGTTCCTCTGTCTCTTCGATCCGAAGTTCGTACGGCTTGGAGCGCGACCGACAGAGCGCGCCTATCTCGCGCAGGACCACGTCATCGTCTCCTACAACGGCGATCTCAGAGGGATGGTCGAAGACTTTTTCGGCCGTGAACGGCGCGTGAGGTGTTCGGTCGCCAGCTTCAGTGCGATCGGCGCCATCGTCGATGGCGGCAGGCTGGTCGCCACGATTCCCGCGATCTTCGCGCCACAAATCCTCGAGCTCCGTCCCCACTTGCGCGTCGCATCGTTTCCGTTTTCTCACGAGGCGGGCGACATCGATCTACTTTGGCCGAAAGCGCTCGATGCCGACCCCGCGTGCCGTTTCGTTCGCGAAGCGATCCTCCGCATCGGCGCAGAGCAGCAGAAGCTCGCGCAGAAGTGGTTTCGTGCTTCGGTGAAAAACCCTCAATGAAAGTCCTTCGCCCTCGACCGCGCCTGATCCTCGCCATCGTCGCCGTACTCCTGCTCTCGGCGCTGGTCGTCGGCGTATTCGGCCGGCGGATGGCGCAGGCGGCGCTCGTTCGCTCGCCGAACTATCACGTGAAGGCGTTTGCGCCAATTCCTGGGGAGATTCGCGTCGAGGTCTCGTCTCCTCCTGCATCGCTTTCTTTGGAATTGATGAATGTCGAGGCGCCGAGAGGAACCGTCTTCGTTCTTCATGGCATTCGTGATCGAAAAGAATCGGAGCGAGGATTTGGAAGGCAGCTCCAAGAGCGAGGATTTCGCGCGGTTCTCGTCGACCTTCGCGGGCACGGGCGATCGACGGGACAGTGGCTCTCTTACGGAGTCATCGAATCGCAGGACCTGAAGCGCGTTCTCGACGACCTCACCGAACGAAAGCTCGTCGACGGAAGCGTCGGCGTCATGGGCATCTCCTACGGTGCGGCGACGGCCATCGAGTGGGCGAGCATCGACCCTCGCATCAAAGCGGTCGTTGCGATCGCGCCGTTCGCCAGCCTTCGTGCCGTCGTTCCGGGGTATTCCCCCATCGAGCTTCCGAGCAGCACGCTCAACGGAATCATCGACGATGCGGCAAAGGAGGCGAACTTCGATCCCGATCTCGCGAGCCCGAGCGCGGCCATCACGAAGACCAAGGCTCCGACGCTGCTCATCCACGGAAGAGACGACAGCCGGATCCCCTTCTGGCACGCAGTAGAGATCGCAGACGCCGGTGGTGGCCACACCGAGCTCATCGTCGTTCCTGGCGAAGATCACGATTCGATCGGCGCGGACAGGACAGGCACCATTCGCGATCGCGGCTTCGGATGGTTCGTGAAACATCTCTGAGCGAGACGACCCTGGCCGCGTGCTAAAATGGGAGCGTGACGTTTTCCGCCAGAGCCACAGTGTCGCGAAAGATCGTCTTCGGCTCGCTGTGCCTCGCGGCCACACTGCTCTTCGCGCTCGATCCGACGGCACACGCCGCCGAAAGTCTCGAGGCCCTTTCTACGATGCCCGAGGCAGACGCGGCTCCGGCCGATGCGTTTCCACGCGACGCAGCGCGTGTCGACGGTGCCAAAGGTCCGGCGCATCCGTTCGGCGCGGGTCAAGAGTGGTACGGACACTACCTCTGCGCTCAGGGCGAGACGGCGCTCACGTTGCGCGTCACACTCGTCTCCGGCAATCACATCGAGGCCATCTTCGATTTTGCGCACGGGCCTACGGGCGTGCGCGGCTCGTATTCCACCCGCGGCGACTTCGATCCAAAGACGGGCCGCCTGCGACTCGATCCCAATGCGTGGATCTTCCAGCCTCCCGGCTACATCATGGTGGGCCTGGAGGGGACGGTGTCTGCGCGCAAGTTCGAAGGGCTCATCGCGCATTGGAGCTGCGGAGCCTTCGCCGTTCAACCCTCCCGGTGACGACGATGAACGCGCCGCGGATTCGAGACAGCGTCCAGGCTTTCGTGGCGGCGTGGAACGAAACCGACGCCAAGGCGCGGCGTCGATTGATCGAGCGAGGCTGCGCAGAGAACTTCGTCATGCGGACCTCTGGAAGATGCGTGGAGGGGCGCGCGGAGCTCGATGCGATGATCGCGGACTTCCAAGCCCGATCCCCTGGAATGCGAGCCGTTTTCACGAGCCCGATAGACGTGCAAGGCAACCTCTTTCGCTACTCGGGAAAAGTCGAAGATTCGATGAATGTCGTTCGCGGCGAGGCGCTCGACGCTGGCGAGTGCGACGAAAAT
>JAHFDV010000278.1 GCA_023248815.1 Myxococcales bacterium | reverse complement strand
TCATCAACTCACGCTTCTTCAACAACGTCTGCGATGATCTCGGCGCGGACGTCGGCGGCGGCGCGATTCGCGTGCTCGACTTCCCGAAGGGCGGCAGCCAGGCGCGGCCGGTGTACATCGTCCAAAGTACGTTCGGCGGAGACGGACGCGGCAACAGTTGCGCGAACGGCGGCGCGCTCAGCTCCATCGGAACTTCGTACGACGTCATCAACAGCTACTTCTCGAACAACACCGCAGTGGGTCACGGTGCCAACGACGGACAGGGCGGCAACGGCGGCGCAATCTACAACGATGGCAATACGTACACGCTCACGCTCTGCGGAGACCTCATCGAAAACAACCACGCGAACGAAGGTGGCAGTGCGGTCTTCTATGTCAGCAACGACAAGAGCGGCACGTTCATCATCAAAGATTCGGTGCTGCGCAACAATCCGAAGGGCACATTCGAGACGGGCGGGTTCCCCGGAATCTTCGTGATCTCGAAGGACGGCAAACCGCAGGTCTCCGGTTCCACGATCCAGTGATGTAGGCAGTTTGCAAGCAGCGCGCGGCGGGCGAGAAATCGGAATGTGACATTTCGCCACGTTTTGCAGCTCGAAATCGATGCGCGTTCCCGAGCGCATTCTGCTCGCGCAGCTTGACCAGCTCCGCACGGGCGGATACGCGTCGAGGATGCGCACTTTCACGATCTCGCTCGTCTCTACTCTCTCGATGTTCCTCGCTGCTTGTGGCGGAGCCGAAGAGAAACCGGAAAGCCCGGTTGCGCCGACCCCCTCCGGTGCCGCATCGACTACGAGTCTTGGGTCGACGGCGCCCAATGCGGTCGCTCCGCAGACGCAGCTCGACGAGAAGCTTCCCTCGGAAGTCGCGAGCCCGGCCAAGATCGCCTGTGCGCTGACGACCCAAGAGTGGACGGCAGGAACCATCCATCTCCGTCTTCTCAACAAGGGCGATTCGTTCGCGACCGTGAATCACGCCGAAGCGATCAAGGTCTCCGTTCCAGCCGGCACGCCGCAGGCGGACGCCGCGCTCTACGAGTTGGATCTCGGAACCGCGACGGTCAAGGCACTCGTCTCGAGTGACGAAGTGCCGCTCCACGCGAAAGCCGCGGTCGTGCTGGGCGGCTTCGTCGTTCCGCTTGGCGCGACGCGGCTTCAATGGACGAAGTCCGCCGTCGACTCGATCTCCTTCAACGTCGAGACGGGCGCCATGGTCAAAGCCAATGCGGATCTCAAGACGACCAAGCCGTGCGCCTACTTCTCTCTCACCGAAGGACGCTTCGATCCGATCGCGGTAACCGGAAGTCCTGCCCCGCAGAAGAGCGCGCTCCTTCGACCCGTCAAAAATACGCTCACAGGAACCATGGACGGGCCAGCCGTCGCCGAGCTCAACATCAACGACAGCGCACAAAAAGCAGGCGTTCTCGCAACGTCTGGGTCGCGTTCACGCATCGCCTGGCAGACGAAAGACAATCTCTTTTTCGGCTGGGTTCCGAGCAGCGCAATGGTCAGCACGGCTGAAGGCTTCGCCGTTCCTGGCAGCGCGCGCGAGCCACAAAAAGCTCCGCCGAAGCGTGCGACGACCATTCCCACATACGAGCGCCGCACGTGCGCAACGGATCTCCCGCTCGTCGCCGAGTTCAAAAACGAGTCCCGGCTCATCGGCTCGGTGAAAGCCAACAAGGTGTTCGAGCTCGGCCCCGCTCACGGAGCGCTCCGCCTCGTTTCGCTTCCAGATTCGGACCTCGTCGTCGAATCGGGCGCGAACCTGTTCGTCCCGCGAGCTGCCAGCGAAAAGTGCGCGCTCTCGAAGTAAGCGCGAAGGCTAGTCGGGCATCCCGAAGTTACGCCGCACCACTCTGAATTGCTCCGTCCATCGATCGGCCTCGTCGCGCACGACGAGCTCGTCGATCGTCGGAGAGGCCTCGTGCGAATTCGAAGCGGCGTCGGCGTGTCGCGATGTCAGAACGACGACGCGCGGCCCCTTCCCTGCTTTCGGAATGACTCGGAGAAGGTGCTCGGGCGCGAGTCTCGATGCGCGCACGGCATCGAGCATCCGGGCCTCCTCGATGAAGGCGCCGCACATCACGAATCGCCCGTCTTTTGCCAGCCATCGCGCCGACGCCTCCGCATACGCTTCGACCCCTCCGCGGTGCTCGAAGCGCGCGGGCGCGCATTGAGGTGTCGTCGACTCGAGTCCCGTTCCTGGTGGAAAATAGGGCGGAGTCCCAGTGACGAGATCGAAGCGGTGACCCGGCGCGAACAGCGACGAGTCGCGAAGATCGCTGCGCACTACACGCAATCTCGCTTCGCAGTCGTCGTACCGAATCGACCGCTCCGCGAGCGCCGCGCTCACCTCTTGCGCTTCAACCCCTATGCCCTCCATCGCCGGGAACTTCCACGCCAAGAGGAGCAGCACGGATCCGATACCCGTTCCCAGGTCGAGCAAGGTCTGCGGCGAATAGGCGCTGGCGACGTGCGCCGTTACGAGCTCATCGAGCGACCAACGATTTCCGCGTTGAAGCTGGAGAATTCGAAAGTGGCCCGCGAGATACGAGAGCGTCTCGCCCTCGCCCGCCACGACCCCGCCACCGTCGCTCTTCGGAAGCGGCCCACCCGGATCGAATCCACTCGGCGCGCGTCGCGCTCTCTCGTTCATGAGCCGACTTCCCTCGAGCGATCAGGCAACAGGCTGAATCACCTCGGCGGCCCGACCCGAAACATCCAGAACCGTCCCCGGCTCCGCGCTCGAAACCTTGATCATGGCGATCGCGAGCGTGCCCGCGTCCGTCGCGGCAGAGCTGGTGATCACGCCGAGCTTCGTGCCTGCGCTCGACACTTCGACGCCCTTCTCGGGCAGTGCATCGCCAGCTACACGGAGAAGCGCGAGCTTTCGTCGCACCTGCCCCCGCAACTCGAGCATGCAGACGACCTCTTGGCCGAGATAGCAACCCTTGTTGAACGAAACCGCGTTCTTCTCGAGCCCGGCTTCCTGCGGGTACGTGTCGCCGCCGAAGTCGACGCCGTATTTCGGAGCCGCACGACGCAGCCTGAGCGCTTCGATCTCGACCGGAGAGAGCTTCGCTCTCCCGTCCGCCAGCTTCTCGAGCTCTTCTCGAGGTCCAATGAAGAGACGTGCGGTCTCGCCGAGGAACGACACTTTGGGAAGCGACGCGTCGTCGCCTTCGTCGAAGAGCAGGTAAGCGACCTTCTTCGCGCTCGTCTCGAGGACCACGTCTTCCATGACGAGGTAGTGGTTTAGGTAGACGAGAAGAGATTCGAGCTCGCTCGAAGGTACGACGAGTGACAATCCACCCGCGCGCTCGGCGACGTGAACGTCCGCAAGGATGCGTCCCTTGGTGTTTACGATGAGCCCGTACGCAGCTTCGCCCTTTGCGATCTTGGCGACATCGCACGTGACGAGCCCGTTGAGCCACGACGCGGCATCGGCTCCGTCGACCTCGATGACCGTCCGATCCACGGCTTCGACGACGGCTGGTTTTTTCGAACTCATTTTGATGTCGATGCTCCTCCACCTTCATGCGGCTGAAACGACGCAGGGTCAAGCATTCCGCAAGCATCGAGCATCGTAGGAAAATCGACGACGCGGGCTTGCCACCCGAGGCCGAGCTTCGCTACGTTCGGACCCGTGTTCGGGGCCGCTCTACTGTTTTTCGGTACGACGCAGATCGTTTTCGGCGCGACGCAGCTCGCCTTCGGAGCGACGCAGATTGCGCTTCCAGAAGAAGCCCTGAGTCCGGAAGAGCAGACGCAGCTCGTCTCGGGCGAGTGCATCACGCGCCAGCAAGAGGCCATCGTCGAAGGACGATCGCTCGTCAGCAGCGTCAGCTACACGCTTCTTCCGCAAGGGTCGAGCGACGTTTTCACGGTCCTGGACGACCCAGAAGCCATCGCGCGAATGCTCCCGCTCGTGCAGGGCATAAGGCGCGTCCCCTCGCGCACCGGCGGCCTTCTCCTCGAGATTCACCAAGGCAACTCGATGGTACATGCAGAATACACGTTGCGTTTCGAGCGCTCGAAGGACATCGCGCGATTTTGGCTCGATCCGTCACGTCCACACGACATCGACGACGTCTGGGGATTCTTTCGCGTGCAACACCTCGAAACGGGCGAGGTGCTCTTCACGGCCGGCACGATGATCGACCTCGGCGACGGTATGCTGCGCGGAATCGTCGAGCCACGAATTCGGCGTGCCCTTGCGACCGTGCCAAAGCGCCTGCGCCGCATGGTTGCCCCCCCCGCACAACTCACGTCTGCCGAGCACCGATGAAAGGCGCACTCACGCGGAGCGCTGTCATTGCAGCGAACACCTATCGCGAAGCTGTGCGTGCGCGCCTCCTGCTCAGCCTCACTGGCCTCGCCGTCATCGCCAGCATCTATTCGGTCTTCATTGGCGCTCTTTCGCTCCGGCAGGAAGCGCGCGACGTCGCCAACATCGGCTCGTTCGCCATCTCCGCCTTTGCCGTGACGATCGCGATCGTGCTCGGCGCGACGTCGCTCTATCGCGAGCTCGAATTGAAGACCGTCTTTCCGATTCTCAGCCGCCCGCTCGAGCGGTGGGAATACGTCGTCGGCAAATACCTCGGCACCGTTCTCACGCTCGTCGTGTTCATTCTGATGGAGGGCGGCTTCGTCCTGTGGCTCTTGGCGCTCGTGACGCGAGGAGGCCGAGGCGCCGATGGCGTCCTCGAGATCGCGAGCGGTGCGCCCACGGATTCTGCGATGGCTCTGCCCCTCGGAGTCG
Source organism: Myxococcales bacterium (assembly GCA_023248815.1). GTDB lineage: Bacteria > Myxococcota_A > Polyangia > Polyangiales > Polyangiaceae > JAHFDV01. The sequence continues at coordinate 2,869 of JAHFDV010000278.1, read as the reverse complement.
GCATCGCGTTCATCGCGGTGCTCGTCGGTCTCGTGATTTGGCGCAAGAACGGAATCGTCTTCATCCTCATTCCATGGTCCGCAGCTTACTTCGCAACGATGGCAGTCCTCGCCTCGTCGGCCGGCGTCGAGAGACGCGTCGTCCTCGGAAACTCGTTGCTCTCGCTCTTCGAGGGCGGCATCGTCGCGGCGATTGCCACCTTCTTCTCGTCGTTCTCGTCCCCGTTCCTAACGGCTGCCTTTACGTTCGGCGTCTTTCTCGTCGGGCGTAGCGCCGACACGCTCGCGAATCTTCCTGCGCGCGTCTTCGGCGAGCAGCTGAAGGCTTTCGGTCGCGGGCTCGTTCGAATCTTTCCGAACCTTCAGCTCTATGTTCCTCCGCGCCCGGTGCTCCAAGGAACGCTCGCGGACGTGTCGACCGCGGGCTACATCGCGAGCGCAGCGGCCCACAGCGCGCTCTATGCGACGGCTATTCTCGCCGTTGCCGTAGTGCTCTTTCGCCGACGCGACTTCCAATGAGCGGGCTGCCCTTTACTCGACGGTAAAGCCCCGCTCTCCGAGCCTTCGTTTTGCACGCTCGACGAGCTCGTCGACGGCTCCCGTTCCTTCGACCTCGAGCGCCACTCGTTTTCCGTCCGCACGCATGACGATGCTGGATCCTCGCAGCGCTCCACGGCCGAGCTCGAGTCGCAGGGCTCCGTCGGCCATCATTCCCATACGCGATACCAACTCTCCCGCATCCACGACCGGCGGCGTGAAGAGCCCACGGGCGCTCTCCGCGACGACGTGCGCGGGTGGGGTGAAGAGAATGGGAGCCTCGAAGCTCGGCGGCGTCGCTGCGAATGCATTCGAGAGTGAATCAGCTTCACGCGACTCCCTTTCTTCGCGACCTCTTTGATCGGCATCGCGGGAAGCGACGCCTCGAAGAGCAGGCGAGGAGTGCCCCGCGGGCGTGTCCCCCGCCGCCATCGTCCTCGCTGACTCGCCATTCGCGAAGCGATGCCCTGCACGCTCGAGCGCAGAACGAAACGCGGAGCCCGCGGTGGCCCGGGGGTGAGCGGCGGTCGGAGCGAACGTCGCGTTCTTGGAGTTCGAAGATGAAGCGGCGGCGCCGTTGGATGGCGCCGATGGTCCTGATTTTTGAATCATTCCGTCCGATCGACCACTTCGCGCCAAAAGTTGCTGAATTCGCAAGAGTTTCCAGCGCGTATTCTCGCGGCCGTCGTTGTTTCGGCGGCCACGGAGGTGCCTGTGCTACACTTCCCCTCCCCTGAGCGCGATTCTTGGTTACGCCTTCGCAGCAGCCTTCCTAGGCTCTCTCTTCGCCGCCGCCGATGCCGCTGTGACCGCGCTTTCGGATGCCGAGCTGCAGGTACTTGCGGAAAGTGCGAGCGGCGACTCGTTCGCGCGCTTCGAGCGCGAGGGGAACCGAATCCTTTCGCGGTGGCTCGTGTGCCGCACCATCTTCGTGAGCACGTCGACGGTCCTCTTCGCGGACGTCATCCGCTCGCAGACGCAGTCCTGGCCTCTCGGCATTGCCCTCGCCGTGAGCTGCGCCTTTCTTGTCTACGGCACGTTCGCACAAATTTTCATTTCCATCGCCCGAGCTCGCCCCGAGGGGGTGAGCGCATTCTGCCTCTCCAAGCTCCGCCTCCTCGAGCTCGCGGTGGCCCCGGTTGCGGAGCCACTATCGTGGCTCGGCGGAGTCGTCGAGCGGCGGTTTCCACGGCAAATTACGCGAAATGCGCGCATCACCGAGACGGAGATGCAGTGGGCCGTCAGCGAAGGTCAACGCGCAGGCGCGATCGGTCGCGAACCCGCAGAGATGATCCGCAACGTGCTCGAGTTCAAGGATCTCACCGTTCGTGAGGTCATGGTTCCACGAACGAAGGTCGTCGCGCTCGACGTGACGAGCCCCATCGAGCGCGTGTTCACGTACGTCGCGCACGAAGGGCATTCGCGCTACCCCGTCTTCCGCGACACCGTCGACAACATCGTCGGGCTCCTTTATGCGAAAGATCTCTTCGCGGTGCCCCTCGAAGCGCAAAAGCTGAAGAAGCTGGAGGAGCTCCTTCGCGTTCCCGTCTTCTTCGTCGCCGAGTCCGAGCGCCTTCACAACGTCCTTCGTGAGATGCGCGGAAAGCGCCTTCACCTCGCGGTCGTCACCGACGCATTCGGCGGGACGAGCGGCATCGTCACTCTCGAAGACATCCTCGAAGAGATCGTCGGCGACATTCGCGATGAGTACGACGTTCAGGACGAACACAAGTTCGAGGAGATGCCGGACGGTCGCATCTTCGCCGACGCGACCATCTCGATCAGCGAGCTCTCCAGCAAACTCGGAAAATCGATCCCCGTAGATGGCGCCTTCGAATCGATCGGCGGACTCATCCTCTTCAAAGCCGGACGAGTCCCGGAAATCGGAACCATCGTGGACATCGACCAGCTCCGCCTCATCGTCCGCGACGCCGACGCGGCGAAGGTGAAGCGCGTCGAGATCATTCGTACGCGCACGATCCCACCGGGCCCGAACAATCACCCCGCAGAAGAAGGGTCGGCGTAGTCCGCCTTCTGCGTGGTTCGCCGCCGCAACCAGCGCCCGAAGCCAAAACGCCGCTCACCCGAAGGAGGCGGCGTTTCAACGGAACTGACGTCACCCAAACCGCATTGCTACGGTCCCCACTGGCGTGCGAAGGCACCCCAAAAACAAACACTGAGTGAACCGGACAGGCCTCTGCGTCTGAGCCGCCCTCGAATCGCTGCCCTCAACCCTTTGAGGCGGCGAGGCTCGCGAAGCTGTCAGCCAAGCTCCGCGGGAACAAACCCGGCGTGCGAAGGCACGCCAAAAACAAACACTGAGTGAACCGGAC
>JAHFDV010000699.1 GCA_023248815.1 Myxococcales bacterium | reverse complement strand
GCTGCCTTCCAAAATGGAAAGCGATCGCGACGCAGAAAGAAAAAGGCTGCGATCGAGGCGCCGATGAATCCGCCATAATAGGTGAGGCCTCCCACCCAGAATTTTGCCCATGCGAAACAATCGGCGCTGCCGGGATGACACGTGCCTTTGGCGGCATCCCACACGCCTCCGTACACAGGGGAGACACACTCGCGTTGTGTGAGCGGCCAATCGACGAGGCTCGGATCGGTGCACGCGTGCACGTAATCCATGAAGTGTCCGTCCGCGAGCACATGAAGGAGACGTGAGCCGGCAATTCCGAAGAGCAACATTGCGATGCCGAGATCGACGACGACATCTGCACTTTGCCCGAGGCGCCTTGCGCCCATGCTCATCGCGGCGGTCGCGAAGAGAAAGCCGGTCAGCAGCAAAACGAAGTAGGCGGGGAAGCCCACGTCGAAGAGCCGAAAGAGCAAAGGATGCATGGCGGTAGAAAGGGTATGCTCGTCAGATGCTGATCGACGGAAAAAAACTCGCCGAAGTAGTTCGAAACGAGGTCAAGCAAGGGGCGGGGGCGTTCACTGCAAAGCATGGCCGACAGCCGGGGCTCGTCGTGTTGATGGTCGGAGATGATCCCGCGAGCGAGGTCTACACGCGCAACAAAGAGAAAGCGGCGAAAGAGGTCGGAATCGCGGGCTCTCTCGAGCGCCTCCCGGCAGCTACGACCCAAGAAGTGCTCTTGAAGCGCATCGCGGAGCTCAACGCCGACGATGCCGTCGACGGCATTCTCGTGCAGCTCCCTTTGCCGAAGCACATCGACGAACATGTCGTTCTCGAATCTCTCGATCCCAAAAAGGACGTGGATGGCTTTCATCCCGTCAACGCGGGGCTCCTCGCGTCGGGACGCCCGAACCTAGTTCCATGCACACCGCTAGGTTCGATGTTTCTCCTTCGCTCGCTCACGCAAGGTGGCGAGAAGTTCTCCCTCGCGGGCAAGCATGCGGTGGTCGTGGGACGCAGCAACATCGTCGGCAAACCCATCGCGCAGCTTCTCCTCGCCGAGAACGCCACAGTGACGATCGCTCATTCGAAAACGAAGGATCTCGCTGCCGTGTGTCGTGAAGCCGACATCCTCGTCGTTGCCGTCGGCAAACCAGAGCTCGTGAAAAAAGATTTCGTAAAGCCCGGCGCGGTCGTCATCGATGTCGGGATCAATCGCGTACCTGGCGCCGAAGGAAAGACGAGACTCGTGGGAGACGTCGCCACGGCGGAAGTCGCGGAGATCGCGAGTGCCATCACGCCCGTTCCCGGAGGAGTCGGCCCGATGACCATCGCATGCCTCCTAGAGAACACCGTGCGCGCGGCAAACCTCCGCATCGCGGGCGTGCGCTAGACAGCCTCGACACAAAGGCCGCTTCTCGACAAATCTGCCAACTGCGGAGACCCCTATAAATCGAGCGCGAAAAGCACCTGCTATGCAGGATATGTAGCTATAATCAACTGGGCCATTCCCTGGGGCACGGGATCCTCCCGACGAGTCCAGCTCAGGTCAGCTTTTCGATCAGGCGATCGAGCGCGTCCAAGTCTGCATAAGGGATCGCAATCTCGCCCTTGTTGTTCTTGTCGCGAACTTGAACGGGGGCTCCCAGCGCGCGGGTGAGTCGCGCCTCGAGATCGCGGAGAGAAGCCGACTTCGCCTTCGCTTCGTTCGCCTTTTTGGGATCGCTCTTCGTCTTGAGCTTGCGCACGAGATCTTCGGTGGCACGAACGGAGAGCTTTCCGGCGATCACTTTGTCGGCGACGTCTTTGACCTTGTCTCCGGCCGAAAGCAGCGCGCGAGCGTGACCCTCCGAGAGTTCGCCCGTCATCACTTTGTTGCGGATCGCGTCGGGCAGTTTCAAGAGGCGGAGCGTGTTGGTGATCGTCGTGCGATCTTTTCCGACGCGCACCGCGAGCTGCTCCTGCGTGTAACCGTGCTCTTCGAGCAAGCGTGAAAGTGCCTCTGCAAGCTCGACGGGATTCAAGTCCGCCCGCTGGACGTTTTCGATGAGAGCAAGCTCGAACGCGACCGCAGGGGAGACGTCTTTGACGACGACGAGAACTTCCTTGAGACCCGCGCGTTGCGAGGCGCGCCAACGTCGTTCGCCCGCGATGAGCTCGAACTTGTCGCCACCAGCGGCGGTGCGGCGGACGACGAGCGGTTCGAGAATACCGTGCTCGCGAATCGACTGCGTGAGCTCTTCGAGCGCCGTAGGATCGAAGTACTGCCGCGGCTGCCCTTTTTGCGGCACGATCTTTTCAATCGCGCAAACGAAGACGCTGCCCGTTCCGTAGTTGGTCGTCGCGGGCGTCGGAGCCGCAGGAAGGAGCGCGTCGAGTCCGCGTCCGAGCGCGCGGCGAACCGGAGTCTTGTCGTTCATGCGTATTTGGCTTCGATGATCTCGCGCGCGAGCGAAAGATAGCCCTGCGCGCCCTTCGATTGGATGTCGTAGAGGATGACGGGTTTGCCGT
>JAHFDV010000698.1 GCA_023248815.1 Myxococcales bacterium | reverse complement strand
CGTGAGCTCCACCAAAAAAACGGTGCGCGCGCTGCGGGCTGTCACAGCCCCGAAGACGCTGAAGGCCGAGCGCATCACGCAAGCGGCGTATGCGCCGTTCGGCGATCTGCTTTCGCTCGATGCGCGCAAGGAGGGGCGCGCCGCGAATCAAGGTTCGGCGCGCCGGCTCGACTACGCGACGAAGCTCGAAAATCATCGCGCAGGCGCGACACCCAATCTCTCGCTCTTTCGCTGTGAACCGCGCGCGTTTCCTTTCCGCATCGAGCTCCTGGAACGGCATCGTCATTCCACGCAAATCTTCCTGCCGATCGCTGGCGCCAGGTTCGTCGCGGTTGTCGCGGAAGGCGATGCCAAGCCCGATCTTTCGACACTCCGCGCCTTTCTCGTCGAAGGATCGGAGGGTGTCTCGTATCGCGCGGGGGTCTGGCATCACCCGATGATTGCGCTCGATCGCGTGACCGATTTTACGTGTCTCGTCTGGGAAGACGAGAGCGCCGAAGATTGCGAAGAGTGTGCGCTCGATGCGCCGCTCTTGCTCGAGCTCCCCGCGTCTGTATGATCGCTCCCAGCGAATGAAGATCACGCTCTCGCACGAAACGACGCGCGGCATATTGAGTCGCCTGCGCGACGCCAATCTCGAGTTTGCGAAGCGCTATCCCGGCGAATCTCCGCGAAGGCAGCCCGTCCACACGGTGTACGGCGGAGCGCATCTCTTCCGCGCCGACTCCGCCCGACGCTTCGGAGAGATCGCGATCAAGTCCCTCGACCAATACGCGCCCGACTTCATCACCTTCGCGCGCGCGCTCCAGCTGCCCGGCGTTGAACGATTGCCCACCGCGCGTGAAGAAGAGCAGGCGCTCCTCAAGCTCGCAAAAGAAGACGTGAGCGCGCTCAAGAAGACGTCGCCCATGGCGTACTTCGCGTTGCGCGTTTATTCGCGCGTGCGCGCCAAGCTCGAAGTCGAGCCCGTCGAAGACTTCCGCATCGATTTCGAAGATGGGTATGGCTATCGTTCCGACGAAGACGAAGACGGGCACGCGGAATCTGCAGCCGTCGAGCTCGCGCAGGCCATCCTCGAAAAGACGACGCCACCCTACGTCGGCATTCGCATCAAGCCGTTTTCCGAAGAGCTGCGCACGCGTTCGATTCGCACGCTCGATCTCTTCATCACGGCGCTTCTCGAAGCGACCGACGGCGGGCTTCCGGGACGCTTCGTCGTCACGCTCCCGAAGGTCCAAATCCCCGAGCAAGTGACCGCTCTCGTCGAAGTGTTGCGCCTCATCGAGGTGCGCCTCGGGCTCCCGCTGAAATCGATCCACATCGAGCTCATGGTCGAGGAGCCGCAAGCTCTCTTCGATCTCGGCGCACGTCCCGTTCTTCCGCTTCTCATCGAAGCTGCAAAAGGCCGTTGTTTGGGCGTTCACTTCGGAACGTACGATTACACGGCGAGCCTCGGCGTCACGGCCGCGCATCAAACCTTGCATCACCCTGCGTGCCTCTTCGCGAAAGAGATGATCCAAGTCATGCTCGCAAAGACGGGCATTTGGCTGTCGGACGGCGCGACGACGACGTTGCCCCTCGCGATACACAAGAGCGACATGGTGAGTCCGCATCAAGCTGCCGAGAATCGCCGCAGCATCCACCGCGCGTGGCAGCTCCACGCGAAGAACGTCCGCGAGTCCTTGGTCCAAGGCTATTACCAAGGTTGGGACCTCCACCCCGCGCAGCTTCCCGCGCGCTATGGGGCAACGTTCGCGTTCTTCCACGAAGCGCTGCCTTCGGCGACCGAGCGCCTCAAAAATTTCATGAGCTCGCTCACTCAAGCGACGAGCATCGGCGACGTGTTCGACGACGCAGCGACGGGACAGGGATTGCTCAATTTCTTTTTGCGCGCGCTTTCGTGCGGTGCCATCACCGAAGACGAAGCCGAAGAAGCGGGCCTCACGATCGAAGAGATCCGCAGCAAGTCGTTCAACGACATCATGAAAAAGCGCCGCGAAAAGCGTGGCCTCGGCAAGAAGCCACTCGGCGGGATCATCGTTCGTTAGGGTGAATTTTCGCCATCGGCGAGCTGCTTGCTCGTCTTCGCCGCCGTTGACTGGAGAAACGGGAAAGGCTCAGGAAGCGAGTCCAAACGAAGTCTCCAAGTTTCGAAGAAATTCGCTGAAACCCGAAGGTGCGCGCGCGAGGCGACGTGCGCTCGTCGTCACGGAGATCTTTCGCGAGGCCACTCGAACGCACTCCATCGCGCCGAACGTATTCCAGAGCGCGTGGTCTTCGCCGGTCGGGAGAGGTTGAAAGCCGCCCGCCGCGAGATACGCCGCGGCGCGAAAGCCGAGATTGGCCCCGTGGACGTGTTCGTGAGAATCGTCGCTCCCGGCGGGACGATAGAAGCGCGCGAATCGCTCTGCGAGCTCGTCTCCCCACTCTTCCCAGTCAGCAACTGAATCGTTCCGGCGACGGCGTCGACGCCGCTATTGGCAAGGCTCAATTGG
>JAHFDV010000697.1 GCA_023248815.1 Myxococcales bacterium | reverse complement strand
CCTTGCTCCATCGCCGAGGAAGCGAGCGCGGGGGGGCCGACGATATCGCCGACGCCATAGATTCCAGGCACGCACGTCTCACAGTGTTCGTCGACGGGCACGAGCCCACGTGAATCGAGAACGACGCCTGCGACTTCGAGGGCGAGTCCTTTTACGTTGGCGACGCGCCCGAGCGTTACGAGCATGCGCTCCGAACGAATCTCTTCACCCGAGGCAAGGCGCACGACGACACCGTCGATTCCGTCGCTGCGCACTTCGTAGCCTGAGGCGCCGCCGATGAAGCGCCCATCTTGGCGTTCGAATTCGTCGAGGAAGGCTCCCGTGAGCTCCGGATCGAGAAAGCTGACCGGCCGAGTGCCGCGATCGATCATCGTGACGCGCGTTCCGAGCGCCGAGAAGATTGACGCGTATTCGGTGGCGATGACCCCGGCGCCGAGCACGGTGAGCGATGCGGGCAGATGTGTCAGAGAGAGAATCGAGTCACTGTCGAGAATGAATTCGTGATCGACCGCGATTGCTTCGGGAGCGCGCGGACGAGAGCCCGCCGCGAGAACGATGATCTCGGCGGTGACAAGGAGCGGACCTGCATTCGGCGTGCGCACCTCAATGACTTTCGTCGCGACGAACTTCGCGCGACCGCGCGAGACCTCGACGCCGTTTCGCCCAAGCTGCTCTGCCGCGAGCTTCATGTGCGCATCGACGACCGTCTCCATGCGCCGCAATAGGCTCTCGAGCTCGAGCCCCGGCTCGATAGTCAACGGGAAGCTTCCCCCGGTGCGCTCCGGAAAGGAGCGGATCGCCATCGCCGTCTCGCGCAACGTCTTGCTCGGAATGGTGCCGCGCCGCACGCACTCGCCGCCTACCCCTTCGGCCTCGTCGACGAGAAATACTTTTTTTCCGGCTTTTTTCGCCTGAATCGCAGCTTTTTGTCCCGCGGGTCCGCCACCGATCACGATCACGTCGAACCGCTCGGCGGACGCTGCAAGATCATCCGGCTTTTCGCGATCGCTCATGATGTGGTCGTCGCTTTCTCGAGTAGTGTTTTTCTTTTCTCCAGAAGGGCGTCGACGTCTTCTGGATAGAAATTGAGGACGCTCAAGACGGTGTGACTGCGGAGCTGCTCTTCGGTGAGCGCCTCCGGGCGTTCGAGCGCAAGACGCGCAACGAGGTCCGAGAAGTGGAGGACTGCGGCCATCGTCGACTCTTTGGGAGCATCCGCTGGAGAATGGTGAAAGCGCACGGCTTCGACGAGCGCAGGCGAGAGACGCCAGCGAGTCATCATCGTCGAACCGAACGTTGCGTGAAGCTCATCGACGATGAGATCTTCCGAGGCGCGAGAGAGCCCGATGTCACTCTCGCGCGAAACGTCGACCAACGTCTGGAGGACGATGGGACGACCTACGTCATGGAGGAGCCCTCCGAGAAAGGCCTCTTCGACGTTCTTGCGTAAGGATCGCGCAATCTCTTGGGCCACGAGCCCGCTTACGAGCGCGAGCTTGAAGTCTGCGCGCATTTCTTGCTCGCGCCCTTTCACCTGAAACGCTTTCACTTCACACGAAACGAGCAAAAGCATCTGCCGCAGCATCGAGATGCCGAGTCGACTCACCGCTTGCTGAAGCGAGACGATGGCCGCACCGCGTGAATAGAGCGCCGAGTTCACGACGCGAAAAAGATGGCTCGTGATCGCCTGATCTTGACGAATGAGCTCCGACAGCGTGAGGGCGTCGGTGGTCTCGCTCGAAGCTGCGACGAGGACGCGCTGTACGACATCCGACAGCACGGGTAGCTCGATGGTTCCGCTCGCCAGGCGCGCGAGGAGGAGATCCCTAAAGGCCTCTTCTTGCGAGACCGCGACCCCAGAGGACGACTCGGTCGGTGCATGAAGGTGCGTCGGCTCGAGATCCATGCACTCGGTGGAGAACGACGCTTTTGCTCTCTTCTTGACGACCAATCGACACGCCCTCGGTTGGTCCAATGTTTTGGGCTCAAGGCAGGAGGCGATCGGACGTTCATCTGAGCACGGGACGCCGCACCTTGCGTGCCCCGACCCCACGATGAACCCGTTTTCAGCACTCTTTCTCTTCGCCTTCTCTCGGACTGCACCTCTAGTGCCGGAGTCTGCGGCGACGTCGACCGAGGCCATCCATGGGAAGACGCTGAGCTTCGAAGTGTGGGTCGGAGAAGTGAAGAGCACCGCGCAAGAGACGAATGTCGATCTTCCGAAGCTCCTTCGAGGATCCCTCGAGCGCGAGATCAAACAGATGGATCTCTCGACGATTCATACGAGTCTCATCGTCTCGGCGACGGTGACGCGCTTCGAGGTGGGCTCGGAGGTTCAAGAGTGCTCCGTCTCGAGCGCCGTACGTACGCGAGATGGAAAGCTACTCGCCGCAATGACGGGCCGCGCGAGCGGGAGCGTCTCCGTAAAGCCAGACCTCATTCTCGATCAAGCGGTGCACGGTGTCGTCGCAAACCTCGGTCGCCTGATCAAGTGAGCTTCGCCACGGCTA
>JAHFDV010000696.1 GCA_023248815.1 Myxococcales bacterium | reverse complement strand
GATGGTCGCGCATGCGAAGAGCCTCGCCGAGCGGCTCATCGAAGAGCGGGGCCTTACGCCGAAGTCGCTCGTGCTCGAAGTCGCATCGAACGACGGCTACCTCCTTCAGCACTATTCCAATCGCGGCGTTCGCGTTCTCGGCATCGAGCCGGCCGTGAACGTTGCAAAGGTAGCCGAGAAAAACGGCATTCCGACGATTGCCGAGTTCTTCGGCAAGGAGTTCGCCGAGGCGCTTTCGAAGAGCGTCGATCGCGCGAGCGTCATTCACGGCCACAACGTGCTCGCCCACGTGCCCGATATCGTCGGATTCGTCTCGGGAATGCGCACGATGCTTGCGGACGATGGCGTCGTCGTCATCGAGGTTCCCTACCTTCGCGATCTCATCGAGCGCTGCGAGTTCGACACGATTTATCACGAGCACATTTTCTACTTTTCGCTCACGGCGCTCGACACACTCTTCAAGCGCGCGGGGCTCGTCATCTCCGACGTCGAACGCGTCGCGATTCATGGCGGCTCGCTCAGAATCTTTGCGACGCACAAGAAGGCTGAAGCCACCGAGCGACCGCGCGTCGAGGCGATGCTCGAATCCGAGCGCGCTTGGGGTGTCCACCGCGCCTCGCTCTATTCGTCTTTTCAAGCGCGCGTCGAAGGACTCGTGGGCAACCTTCGCTCAGTCGTCGCGATGGCTAAGAAGAGCGGCGCTCGCGTCGCCGCCTACGGCGCGTCGGCGAAAGGTTGCACGCTCCTCAACTATGCCGGCATCGATTCCACCCAGATCGACTTCGTCTCCGACAAGAGTCTCGAAAAACAAGGTCTGGCGATGCCCGGGGTTCGCATCCCCGTGCGGTCTCCCAAGGCGCTCGAGGCGGAACAACCCGAGTACGCGATCATCCTCGCTTGGAACATCACCGGCGAGATCCTCGAGCAAGAGGCGCGCTATCGGCAAAAGGGCGGACGCTTCATCGTCCCCATCCCCGAAGTCCACGTCGTATGATTCGCGCACGCTCCCTCGCCATCGATGGAGCCTTTCTCCTCGAACTCGAACGATTCGAAGACGAACGCGGCTTCTTCATGCGGCCCTTCGCCGCGGAAGAGTTCACGGCGCTCGGGTTGCCTCCACACTTCGTTCACTCGAACGTGTCGCACACGCTGCGGAAAGATACTCTGCGCGGGCTTCACTATCAGGAAGCGCCGCACGCCGAGGGCAAGCTCATCACCTGCCTCGGTGGTGAGGTGTACGACGTACTTCTCGATGTACGCGAGGGCTCGAAGACGCAGGGGAAATGGGTCGCCGTCACCCTCTCGCTTACCCAGAGCGTCGCGCTTTACGCACCCCCCGGTGTCGCGCACGGGTTCCTCACGCTCACGGACAACGTGACGATGCACTACCAGATGACTCACGGATACGTCGCGAGCTCGGCACGCGGTGTGCGTTGGAATGATCCCGTGTTTGCCATCGAGTGGCCGACGCGTGCGCCGCTCGTGTCGAAACGAGACGCAGATTTTTCTCCGCACCAAGGCAAAGGAAAGGCCGCATGACCATGCATCTTCAAGCGCGAAACGGTCGTACGGGTGGCCGGGTTCTCTCGAGTGAAGCACGCACGACCTTCGAGACGTACGGCGTCGTCGTACTCAAAGACTTCTATGATCTCGAGCGCGACATCCACCCGATTCAACGCCAGATCCATCGCATGATCGCGCTCGTCGCCGAGCGTCACGGCGTCGCTCTTCCGGACGTCCCCTTTCATCCGGATACGTTCGACGCAGGCTACGGCGTGCTCCTCGAAAAGAACCGTCGTTTCGCGAGTGAAGTCTATGACGCTGTCAAAATGTTGCCAGCGTTCGTCCGTCTCGTGGCGCACGAGAAGAACGAATCGCTGTTGCTCGACCTCGATCGTGATGCCTCTGTCGGCATCGCTCACGGCGGTTACGGCATTCGCATCGACAACCCCAACGAAGATCGCTTTCGCGCAGACTGGCATCAGGAGTATCCGGCGCAGCTACGCAGCCCGGAGGGCATCGTCTTTTGGTCTTCCCTCGTGCGCATGGAGGAGGCCCTTGGCCCCGTGCAGTTTGCGGCCGGTTCGCACAAAGACGGGCTCGTCCCGCTTCATCGCGTCGACAAGTCTCGACCGGAGAGCACGGGCGCCTACGGTTTCACGCTCGAGAACCGCGACGAGCGCCTCGCGCGCTATCCCATCGTCGCCCCGCTGACATCGCCCGCAGATCTCGTCGTCGTTCACTTCAAGACGTTGCACGCATCGGGACACAACAAATCGGACCGCTCTCGCTGGTCGATGCAGTTTCGTTACTTCGATTTCGCGGAGCCAATGGGGATGAAGAATGGATGGCCCGGCGGTGTCGCCAGCGGCATCGACTTTGCAAACATTCATCCCGAGCTCGTCGCCAAAGGTTCTTAGTCAAGAACACGACAGGCGACCCCAACCACTGAGAAAGAGGAAGCCTTCGTGAACGTCGTCGTATCCAACCTTGCATTGAAGAACCCGGAT
>JAHFDV010000695.1 GCA_023248815.1 Myxococcales bacterium | reverse complement strand
TCTCGCGGGAGTCGAGCGCGCAGGCGCCGCGCCTCAAGCCTCTGAGGCCACACCCGTAGACACGACGGCTCCAGAAGGTGAACCCGCGGCAACCGCCGCTCCTTCGACCGACGATTTCGTCGTCCTTCTCGAGATTGGATCGAAAACGGTCCGTATCCCCGGAAACAACATTTCTCGTGCCCAGCTCGTCTTCGAGTTCGGCCCGGCGCCCAAAAAGGGCGGCAATCCCAAGAACAAGCACGCGTAGTAACCCGCACCAGAAGGAAACGATCATGGCTGTCGCAACCTCGAACGTCACCGCAGAACCCTCACTCCTCCAAGCAATCGAAATGGTCGCTCGCGAGAAGGGCATCGACAAGTCGCGCCTCGTGCAGACGGTCGAAGAAGCGATCAAAAAGGCGGCGCACACGGTTTTCGGTGAGGCTCGCGAATTCGAAGCGAAGTTCAACGAAGACACGGGTCAGGTCGAGCTCTTCCAGTACATGACCGTCGTCGACGACGTGTCGGATGAAGATCGCGAAATCGACCTCGAAGACGCGACCAAAGCGGGCCTCTCAGCGGAGCTCGGTGAAGAGCTCGGTTTCCAGATCTTCTGGCACCCCATCGACGCGAAGAAGGCGGCGAAGCAAGACGAAGACTTCGGCAACCTCCTCAACGTGAAGCAGGGCCGCTCGCAGTTCGGTCGCATCGCAGCGCAGACGGCGAAGCAAGTGCTCATGCAGCGCGTTCGCGATGACGAGCGCGACCTCATCTACAACGAGTTCAAAGACAAGAAGGGCGAGCTCATCAAGGGCGTCGTTCGTCGCTTCGAGCGCGGCAACAACATCATCGTCGACCTCGGCCGCACGGAAGGCATTCTTCCGCCGCGCGAGCAGACGCCGCGCGAGATGTATCGCCCCGGCGATCGCATCGTCGCCTACGTGAAAGACATCGACCGCGAAGCGCGCGGTCCGCAAGTCATCTTGAGCCGCTCGGATGCGCGTCTCGTCGAGAAGCTCTTCGAAGCCGAAGTTCCCGAGATTTACGAAGGCATCGTCAAGGTCGTCGGTTGTGCGCGTGAGCCGTCGGCTCGCTCGAAGATCGCCGTCACGAGCCGCGATGCCGACGTCGATCCCGTGGGAGCATGCGTCGGAATGAAGGGCGCCCGCGTTCAAGCGGTCGTTCAAGAGCTCCGCGGCGAGAAGATCGACATCGTTCCTTGGGACCGCGACCCAGCGCGTTTCGCCTGCGCGGCGATCCAGCCGGCCGCCGTCAACAAGGTCATCGTCAACGAAGCCGACAAGCGCATGGAGCTCGTCGTCGCCGACGAGAAGAAGCCACTCGCCATCGGTCGCAAAGGCCAGAACGTCAACCTCGCAGCGAAGCTCACGGGCTGGAAGCTCGAAGTCATCGGCGAGACCGAGTTCCGCAAGATGGAAGACGAATCGATCGCGAGCCTCGAGCGCGTCGAAGGAATCAGCGACGCCGTCGCTCGTGCCCTCTACCGCGTCGGCTTCCGCGCCATCGAGGAGCTCCTCGATGCGCCGGACGAAGAGCTTGCCGGTATCCCCGGAATCGACACGGTCGAGAACGCGGCCACGATCCGCGACCGCGCGAAGACGGCGATGGTCACGACGCGCAACGAGCGCATCGAAATCGCCAAGAGCCGCCAAGAGCCGCCAACCGAACGTGAGCGTCTCGCGCTCGTCGACGGAATCGGCGAACGCACACTGACGCTCCTCGAAGAAGCGGGCTACCGGACGACGGACGACGTCATCCGTGAAGACGACGAGCGCCTCGGCGCACGAACGACGCTCGGAACGAAAAAAGCGAAAACCGTGAAAGACGGCGTTCGCACCTTCCTCGCGGAAGTTTGGCCGACGGTCGCGTCGGCGCGAAAGGAAGCTGGGCTTCCCGTGTGAGAGCGAAGACTTCGCGATTCTTCGCGAGGTCACGAGGCTGATGGAGTGGGAGAGACCACGGGCATCGGCAAGAGTAAAGGTTGAGTAGCGATGGATGTTTCTGGAGGTTCGATGAGTAAGGTGCGTGTCTACGAAGTTGCAAAGCAGCTCAATCTCGAGCCGAAGGCCGTTGTCGCGCTCTTTCAGGCGGTCGGCGTTCCCGACGTGAAAAATCACATGAGCTCGGTCGACGTCGACGCCGTCGAGCGCGTGAAAAAACATCTCGAAAAACAGCGTACTCACGACGTCGTCGAGGAGCGGATTCGTCCGACCGTCGTCAAGCGTCGCGCGGTCGCCAAGCCCGAGGGAAGCATCCCCGCGCCGCCGCCTAGCCGCACGGACGTCATGGTCAAGCCCGACAACGGCTCGAGCAACGACCTCTCGCGGGAGGCTTTTGCTCGAGAAGAACGAGCGAGCGTTCGCGATGTCGCGCCGCCGGCGCCGGCTTCGTCGGCTCGCATCCCGACTCCTCCGCCGTCGGCCGTGCCCGAAGCTCCGCGCTCGCGCGGTTCGGTCGCGAACCTCGACGCTGGCCCCGCTTCGATCCCCGAACCTTCGGCGCCATCCGTTC
>JAHFDV010000694.1 GCA_023248815.1 Myxococcales bacterium | reverse complement strand
GTCGTGTCCGTGAGCTGCTGCGTGACGGCGCGCGTGCGCTCTTTCTCGGTGTCTTCGAAGGAGATCGTGAACGTGCTCTCCGCCGAAGCGCGGAGGCCAACGTGCGTGCGCATCTCTTCTACGGCGTCCGTCATGCCCTTGCCTTCGACGATTCCCTCGTAGAGCTTGTTGTCCTTGATGATGGGCTCGAGGCGCGTGCGCGTGAGGAGCACTTCTTTCAAGCGCGCGGCGACTTTGTCGGCGAGAAGGGTCGGCGAGTCGTTGCGATCGCCCGTGCGAATCCCCGATTTGACGAGGATTTTACATTCGGAGCGGTAGATGCGCTCGGTGCGCAGTGCCATGAACAGGCCAATCCCCGACGCGACGAGGAAGATTCCAAGGGTTCCCTTCCAGAAAGGGACGGCACGCATCGCGAGGGCAACGCCGCGCTCGAGGCGCTCGCGCAACGTTCGGTCGTCTTCCTCGTCGGAGGTCGAGCTCGCTTTCGCGCGGTAGTTGCTATCGCTCATGGGAAGGGGCCGATCACGGAGTGCCGTTCTCGGTATTCGAAAGGTCGGCTTCGCTAGTATAGTTTCCGCGGCGGGCCCTCACAAGAAACGCTTCACTTGGCGGCGCATTTCTGGCGCGCGACGAAAGACGGAGAAATACATGGCGACATACTTGGTCACGGGTGGTGCAGGTTTCATCGGTTCCTCGATCGCAGACGCCCTTCTTTCCAAGGGCGAAACCGTTCGCATCATCGACGACTTCTCGTCCGGGCGCCGGCAGAACGTCGAAGCGCTCGGCGGCAAAGTCGAGGTCTTCGAAGGCAGCATCGTCGATCCCGAGATCGTCAAAAAGGCGATGCACGGCGTCGACGTCGTCTTCCACCAGGCAGCGATTCCTTCGGTAGCCCGCTCCGTCGAAGCCCCTCAGCGATCGATGCTCGCCAACGTTCAGGGCACGACCGTCGTTCTCGACGTCGCGCGCTCCTCGGGTGTCAAGCGCCTCGTCTTCGCGGCGAGCTCTTCGGCGTACGGCAACACGCCGACCTTGCCCAAAGTCGAGACGATGACGCCCGCTCCGCTTTCTCCCTACGCCGTCGCGAAGCTCACGTGTGAGCATCTCCTCCGCGTCTTCGCTTCGCTCTACGGCATCGAGACGCTCAGCCTCCGCTACTTCAACGTGTTCGGCGCGAAGCAAGACCCCACGAGCCAGTACGCGGCTGTCATCCCGAACTTCATCACCGCCGCTCTCCGTAAAGAGCGCCCCGTCGTTTACGGCGACGGCGAGCAGACGCGCGACTTTTGCTACATCGACAACACGGTCGGCGCGAACCTCCTCGCGGCCAACACGAAGAACAAGCTCTCGGGCGAGGTCATCAACGTCGCCTGCGGCGATCGCATTTCGCTGAATCAGCTCATCGGTCACATCGGTGACATCGTCGGCCAGAAAGCGAATCCGGAATATCGCGAGACGCGTGCCGGCGACGTGCGCGATTCACTTGCCGACATCTCGGCTGCGCAAAAGCTCATCGGCTACGAGCCCAAGATTCGCGTCCGCGAGGGCCTCGAAAAGACGGTCGAAGGTTTCAAGAAATTCACCAAGGTCGACTGAAGTCGCCGTGAACGAAGGCCTCACTTCTCAGGAAGCGGGGCCTCTTTCTTTTGTGCTTCAGGCCGAGACGACTTGATTCAGGCCGACAACGCAAGCATGCGATCGATCGGCAAGCGCGCTTTCTCGAGGAGCTCTTGGCTCATCTCGAGGCGCGGCGAGAGATCGCGAAGCGAGAGATACAGCTTCTCGAGCGTGTTCCGCTTCATGTGCGGGCACTCATTGCAGGCGCAGTTCGCGTCGGGCGGCGCAGGGATGAACGTCTTCTCGGGCGCGGCCTTTTCCATCTGATGGAGGATGCCCGCTTCCGTGACGACGATGAACTCTTTGCGATCGCTCGCGACGGCGTACTTCAAGATCCCGGTCGTCGAACCGATGTAGTCGGCGTGAGCTAGCACGTGATCTTCGCATTCGGGGTGAGCAAGAACGAGCGCTTCGGGATGGCGCACTTTGAGGCCGACGAGCTTCTTCTCGCTGAACGTCTCGTGGACGATGCAGCTGCCATTCCAGAGCTCCATCTTGCGGCCCGTACGCTGCTCGACCCAGCGACCGAGGTTCTTGTCGGGCGCAAATAGGATCGTTTTGTCTTCGGGGAGACTCGCGACGATCTTCTCGGCGTTCGACGACGTCACGATGTAGTCCGAGAGAGCCTTCACTTCGGCGGAGCAATTGATGTAGCTCACGACGATCGAGCCTGGGAACTTCGCCTTCCATGCGGCGAATTGATCTGGCGGGCAGCGATCCGAAAGCGAACAGCCGGCTTCGAGATCGGGCAAGACGACGATGCGATGCGGATTCAGCATCTTCGCGGTCTCTGCCATGAAGTGAACGCCTGCAAAACAGATGACGTCGGCCTCGGTCTTGGCGGCGGCCTGCGAGAGCTGGAGCGAATCACCGATGACGTCGGCGACATCTTGAAT
>JAHFDV010000277.1 GCA_023248815.1 Myxococcales bacterium | reverse complement strand
AACTCGGCTGAAGATCTCGATTGCAACGGCGAACCCGACCGTACCGAAGCGCTCTGCGACTGCAACGATGCCGTAGGTCACGCGCCGCAAGGTGGTTCGGGCGACTGCAACGACCCCACGAAAAAGGGCGTGTGCGCGACTGGCACCGCGACGTGTGGCGTCGATTCGGCGGACACGAGCAAAGGAAAGTTCGGCACGTGCGCGGCGAGCCCCAAAGCTCCAGGCGAAAAGAACTGCCTGAATGGTCTCGACAACGACTGCAACGGCATGCTCGACAAGGACGAGCCCGAGTGCGCGAAGATGTGCCGATCGGGCGCAGTCAACGTAGCTCCCACGCAGGCGTTCACCGCAAAGGTTTTCGGATGCGCAGGCAAGGTGACGTATCCGAATCGCAATACCATCTGCGCCCCCACGTGCACGGCGTGCACGGCGCAGCAGTGGGTCGACGTCAACAAAAAGCCATTGCACAACTACTGGACGGCGGATCAACTCGGCTATTTGCAGGACTCCGTTGGCGGCGGTGATGGCTTTCGGTGCAGCGTTGGCCTCCCCGGATACGGATCGCCTTGCAGCAGCGTGGATTCACCAATGCGGGTGTGCGCCGACCAAGTCATCAGCCCGACCTGCGTAGACCCAGGGTGCACCTTCTCGACGGATCCCGAAGGAAATTCCTGCAACTACGCAAACTGCGGCTTCAAGGACAACGCCCGAAACGATCACTTCGGCGGCTGTGACGGCAATCTCACCGCGGGAACGCTCTGCTGCTGCCCTTGAGCTCGGTGCGTTCTGCGATGACGCCCAGCGGAGCCCGACACGGCTAGGTTGAACCACGTGCGTCTATCACCGATCTTCGCGCTGGCTACGTTCGCAATCAGTTCGCGCGCGCTCGCGGATGAGATCACGTTTCGCCGCGACGGCGCTCCGCGCGAAGAGGAGCACGGCAGTAACGATGACACGCACGATACCGTGCGCGTCGGCTCTTGGCGTTTTCGCCCCGACGTTCAACTGCGCGCGCAAGGCGAGTATCGTCGCGACGCTGCCGATCAGCAGACGACGACAGGCGACGCGTGGACGCTCTGGCAACGGGCACGCTTGAGCCTCGAAGGCTCGCGAGACAACGTTCGCGCCCGCGTATCGCTCCAAGAGGCGCGCGCCTGGGGAGCGACGAGTGATGGCGCCGTCAATGCCTACGAAGCTTTCGGCGAAGTGAAGATGAAGCGCGCCCGCCCGGCTTATCTGCGTGTGGGTCGGCAAGAGATTCGTCTCGGCGACGGAAGGCTCATTGGTCTCGCCGATTGGCGCCCTGCGGCCCGCAGCCTAGATGCAGCTCTCGGACACTTTTCGACGGAGCTCTTCGACTTCGATGCGTTCGCAGCGATGCTCCGCGATGCGCGCCCGGCGGGCCCTGGCTTCGGCATGACGGACGACGTCATCTCGACGGGCGACCAGCTCTACGCGCTCTCGATCACGGGTCGCTTTCATCCGCTCTTCCGCGTCCAAGCGATGGGACTCTTGCGCGTCGCGAACTCGCTCGATGCGCTCGGGACCAATGCGACGCGCTCGCGCTTCTTGGTGAGCTCTACTTCCGGAGAGATGGGCGTCGCATCGCTACATGTCAGTGGTGAGCGCGAGGGATGGACGTATGGCGTCGAAGGCGCGCTCGAGTTCGGAAACACCGGCGTGCTCGACCTGAATCGTTTCGCGACGGCCGCAGCTGTTCGCGCCGGCAAACGTTTCGACGACATTGCACTGCGCCCGCGCTTTCGCGTCGGTGGCTCGTACGCATCGGGCGACGACCGGAGCGGAACGTATCGCCAGTTCGATCCGATCTTGCCGGAGCTCCACGCGCACTACGGCGCGATGGATCTTTTCACGTGGTCGAACATTCTCGAAGCCGATTTCGAAGCCGAAATCGAGCTCTCTCGCGACTTCCATCTTGCGGGCGCTGCGCGCTATGCGCGGATGGCGAACGACCAGGGCGAGTGGCTGAGTGGATATGTCACGCCGCTCTCGACCGGGGGCAATCCGGGACGCAGCAAAGACCTCGGCGAAGAGTTCGACGTCTTCGCGACCTATCGAGCCGCCCCGGAAGTAACGCTGCACGGTGGCTACTCGCTCTATGTCCTCGGACAAGGAGCGGGAGACATGCTTGCGCGAACCGGACGAAGCGATACCGCCGCGGACGGTTCGCTCACTGCTCCTGGCTTGAGTCACTTTGCGTATCTCCAGGCGTCTTTCGTATTGCCGGAGCCACGTACTTATCGCGAAGAGGAAAAGTAGACAAATGGAGCTCGAAAAGCGCGTAGTGGCGAGAGCTGGGGGACCTTCCCTCTACGCATATTCGGTCGATGCCCCCGAACCGAGAGCGTTGCTCGGCCTCCTTCACGGATATGCCGACTACGGAGAGCGTTATGCCCACGTGATGAACGCTCTCGCGGAGCGAGGTATTTCCTGCCTCGCCATCGACATGCGAGGGCACGGTCGCGCGGAAGGAGAGCGCGGCAATTGTGAGCGCTTCGAAGAGTTCTTGCGCGATGTCGACGTTCTCGAAAGAGAGCTCCGCGAGAAGCAGAAGAAGAGCCGGCTCCCGATGTTTCTCTTCGGGCACAGCTTTGGCGGACTCGTCGCCGCGAGCCGCATGGTCGACTCGCAAGGAGATTTCAGCGGGCTCGTCATGAGCTCTCCTTTCTTCGGCCTCGCTCTCGAAGTGCCGAAGCCGAAGCTACTTCTCGGCAAGCTCGCCTCTCGCGTCGCGCCGAGTCTCGGATTGCCTTCCGGGTTGAAGGGCAAAGACATGACGCACGACGAGAAGATCGCGCGTGCCTACGACGAAGATCCGCTCGTTTTCAAGCTCGCCAAGGCCCGCTGGTTTTCCGAAACGGAGGCAGCGCAGAAGCGTCTCAAGCAAGGCGCGGGCGCAATCACGATTCCTTGTCGCATCGTCGTCGGATCTGCCGATCCCGTAGCGAGCCCAACCATTGCTCGTAGTGTGTTCGACCGCATGGGCTCACTCGACAAGGCGTTCATCTCGGAGCCGGGGCTCTTGCATGAAGTCTTGAACGAACCGGTATGGCCGCGTCTCACGAGCGAGATCGCCGACTGGATTCTCGAGCGAGCAACGATTCCTTCGAATCATCGCTAGTGCAGCGCTCGCGAGATGGCGTCAAGGGATCGCTACCGTCGCGAGGCGAGAGGCAAGGCGCGGCGAGGAGGAATACTCGGCGTATTTCGACGAGCCGCAACGCTGTCCTATCGCCTTGCGGCGGCCGCGAGGATTGATGCGATCTCGCGAGCGCTGCACTAGCATTTCAAGAACGCAGGAAGACAAAAGAGAAAAGGCCCGCTCGCGAGAGCAGGCCTTTCTCGTTTCGCCCGCCCGACGCGTAGGTCAGGCGAGCGCTTGTATCCGGATTAGTGGCAGGCGCCGAGCGTGCTGCCGAACGAAGCGAAGGGGCTGCACGTTTGAGCCGACTCGCATCCGCCGTTCTTGTCGCAGATCTTGAACTCGTTCTTCGTCGAGTCGCAGGCCGCTTGGCACTTCGTACCCTTGAAGTTCGAGGGCTTCACCTGCGTGCTGCAGTTGAAGGTCGGGCCGAGCGTTCCGAGGCCGCAGCACTTCGTGCCGCCGCTGCAATCGCTGTCGGCATTGCATCCCCAGTTCACGGATCCGGCAATCGCCGCGCCTTCACCGGAGCGGCACTCAGCGAAGCCGTCGAACGCAGGCAGGTAACAGGTCTGTCCGGGGGCGCAGAATTGCGCGTTCTTGAAGTTGCCGGCCGCTGCGTCCGTTGCGCTGCGCGGGCCGCCGTCGACCGAGAACGGACAGTAGACGCCTTGATTGGCGGCTGCGTCGCGCGGGGTCGGGAAATTCTTACACTCGCTGTTTTGAACGCCAGTGTCTTTCTTGCCGGCGTCCGTCGGCTTCGTTCCGCCGTCTTCGTCGGTCTCGTCACCGCCGTCTTCGTCGGTCTCGTCACCCGAGTCAGCTTTGCTGCTGTCTTTCTTGTTGTTGTTGGTCGGCGTCGTGACCGCGTCATCGCTCGAACAAGCGACGAAAGTGGCAGAGCCGGCAGAGATGGCAGCGAAGATGATAAAAGTAAGTAGGCGACGATTCATGGGGGAGACCTCCGCCGACGTTTTAGTCGGACTTCAGCGCGGCGCCAGGCCGAAATGGGCGATGTCGCGCCGAATTCACATGTGGAAACACCGGGATAGCTGGTGACCCAGCGATCCAGCTCAATGATTACCGAGAGTTAAAACTCGGATTCGAGCGGCTTGATGCGGACGATGCCCGGACCAGGAACGAGTTTCGACTGACACGCGAGGCGGAACTTCGGCGCTTTGATGGCGAAGACATCGAGAATGTCGAGCTCTTCGTCCTCGGGCGGTGCGAGCAGTGCGTCGCCTTCGAGCACTTCGATGCGGCACGTGCCGCAGTTGGCGCTCCGACACGAGAACGGGACATTGGACTCGTGGCGGTCGCAAATGTCGGCGAGAGATCCGCCTTCGGGGGCGTCGACTTCGAGCGTGCTTCCTTCGAAAATGACTTTAGGCATCGTCGTTCGCGACGAGGTGTAGCGCATGTTCGCGACGGGGTCTTCCGCGAAATGCGGTCGCCGTCGCTTGATGGAAATGCGGGCGCTCCTGCGACGCCGTCGCGATCAAGCGGAATGCTTTCGTCGCGTCGCACGCTACGGATACTTCTTCGTCGGCATAGAGCGCATCGCGGCCTGCGGAAGAGTCGGCGAGGAGGAGAACCATCGACGCATCCTTGCGGACCATCTTGCGCGCGGCGACGAGGAACTTCGCGAGCTCGTCTTGCCAGTGGTCACGAGCATCACGCGGAGTGAGCCCGCGATAGTTGCGCTCTGCACCGAATTCGCCCTCTTCGAAATCGCGCGTGCCATAGCCGAGCCAGCGAAGTCGAAGCGCGTGATGGTCGATGTAGTTGTAGGTCGCGGCGTAGGGTGGCGATGACACGATGAGATCAGCGTCGCGAAACGGCGCAGAGAGCGCATCGGCTTGCTTCACGGTTGCCGTCGGCGGAGGCGAGGGGAGGAGCGCACCGAAGGCCTTGCGGCGCCGAATGAGCTCTTCCGTCTTCTTCACGAAGAGCCGCGCAGGATAGCCCGCCGCGATGCGCTTGCGCTCACCGAGCTCGGAAGACGTGTCTCCGCGCTTGCGGCTCAGTTTGACGAGAATCGAGCTGAGCACGAGGAAGAGCTCTTCTCGGAGGTCGTCGTCGCGTTCGTCGTCGATCGCTTGGCGAAGTGAATCGAGCTCGAGAAGCGTGTGCGGTTCGAAGAGGGCGACGTCCTCGTGCTCGAAGCGCCGGAGCGCTCCCGCTTTCTTTTCGCGACGCATGTCGGCGAACGCACGGATTTCTCCGGCGACCTCGAGGAACATCTCGAAGCCTTCCTCGGAAGGTACGAACGTCTTGAGTCGTGCGAGCGCAACGGCGATGGGATTGAGATCACTGCCCTGCGCATTGCGACCTTGGGCGAGCGCTTCGACGAGCACCGTTCCCGAGCCCGCAAACGGATCGAGCACCGTCTCGCCGGGCTTCGAATACGCTTCGACGAGTCGGCGCGCGGTGACCGGATGCATGCGCGCCGGATAGCTGTGAAAGCCGTGAACGTGCTCGCGCGCGGGATCGTTTTCGTCTTCTGTGCTCGGCGGCACGTCGAGCGCGTGAGCGAGCAGCTTCCCCGATTCGGGATCGCCCGCGAGCGTCGTTGCGCCGCCGACGTTCGTCAGCGCGCGTCGCCTCCGCGGCTCGAGCTCCTCACGCGGAGGCACTGCCGGCGCACGCTCGGCGGGTGCGTGGCGCGGGAATGCGCGTTCGTTTCGCGGTCCTTGCGCCTTGGACGGTCGTTGCGGCGTCTTCAAGGCTTGACGACGGTCGTGCCCGGCGGCGGCGTGAAGCGAAACTGCGCCTCGGTGACGGGCTCGTTCACACGCGGATTCAAGAAATCGAAGCGATTGCGATTTCCCTGCGCGTCGAGAATGAGGACACGCCGCACTTGGAACGTGGCGCCGTCGACGTAGAGAAAGACCTTCGAGTAGGCGGGGTTCACGCTCTTCGGCGTTCCGACGAGGACGTTGCCTCCCGGAAACTTCATCTGCTCGCCCGTGAAGAGCTCGAACGTGAAGTGCTCGCCGAGCTTGCCTTGGCCCGTGAGAAACGAGAGCGCCGCGGGGTACTGCGACTTGTCGACGTTCTGTTCGAACATCTGCTTGTTGTCGGCTTCGTACACGCGAAGAAGTGACCCATCGCTGACGACGCGATTGTCTTTCGGCTCGTGATAAATCCAATCCATCTTGCCGGGCTTCGAGAACGTGACGGCGCCGCGCGACGTCTTCGTCTTGTTGTAAGCCTTCACGACGAACTCTTGCGTGAAGTCCGCTTTGAACGACGTCGTCTTGTCGTAGAAGCCTTGCACCTTGTTGACGAGGTCATCGGCCTGAGCTTGCGGCGCGGGCTTCATCGCGGGCGCTTGCGGCGCGACGGGTTTGGCGGAAGGAACGCCCTGCGCGTTCGCTGTGGGGCCACTGACGCCCGAACCGAGAGCGACCGCTAGAATGAGCGCCGCTTTGATGTGTGATCGAGGAAGCATGACGGTTGTCTCATAGCATTGGACGGATGAGCCCCCCAGTTCAATTCAAAGCAAGAAATCGAAAGAATTCCGTGTCGATCTCTGTGTTTATTCCCGCAAAGCGACATCGACTCGCAGCCTAATTCCCGCCGACGGCTCGATTTGGAACACCGAGGCCAAAAAGCGAAAACCGCAGCTCAGCCGTTACGACACGAAGATGTTCGCAGCTTGTACCGCCCCCGCGGACGAAGGCCCGCCCAACGACGCTACGAGCCTTGTCCGGCGGACGAAAGTCCGCCCAAACAACACTGCGAGAAGGCGAGCAAAGAACGCGCAAAGCGACGGTCTCATTTTTTCGCCCTCACCCAATGGAGGCGAAAAAAATGAGACCAGAGCGTTACCGCGAGCCTTGAAGGTGCGTCACAGCGATGGCGAGCGCGTCAGCGGAGTCGGCTTTCGGGACTTCGCCGAGAGCGAGTAGGGCTTTCACCATGCGTGCAACCTGCATCTTGTCGGCGGCGCCGCTACCCGTGACCGTGCGCTTGACGCGGGCGGGCGGATACTCGTGAACACCGAGACCGTGGCGTGCGCAGACGAGCATTGCGACGCCACGCGCATGACCTAGCTTCGAGGCGGCTTGCGGGTCCTTCGAGAAGAAGATGCTCTCGATGCTCACGGCGCGCGGGCGATATTCGAGGACGACCAGCTCGAGCTCGCGTTCGAGAACGACGAGGCGTTCCCAGAGCGGCGTTTTTTCGTCGAGGCGGAAGATGCCGTGGCCGACATGGTGAAGGCGCGTGCCTTCGCGACGCACGACACCCCAGCCGCAGCGAATGGTTCCAGGGTCGATGCCCAAAATGGTGACCCCTCCCGGGCGGGGCTGCCCCGCACTTGGGAGGGGCGGGCGCGCGGACTGCCCCGGAGGGGCGGGAGCACGGCCGGGGGTGGGCAACCCTTTCTGCTCTGCCCCTTCGATCTTTGCGAGGAGAGATGGAATTACAGGCGCGGGAGAGATGGAACGAAGAGCGCGCTTCGCTTGAACGCGTGCGACGAGCTCGTCGACGACGGCCTTCGTGAGTGTTCCCTTGGGCCTTTTCTTCAT
>JAHFDV010000693.1 GCA_023248815.1 Myxococcales bacterium | reverse complement strand
CCACGGACCAGACGAGCATCACGACGGAGATCGCGCCGACCACGAGCATGTACGCGATCGCGATCCAGTCGGCGCGCGAACGCTGCGGCTTTTTGAAGATGTCCCAAAGCAAGAGGAGGCCGATTCCCGCAAACGGGGCGCCTGCGCGATAGTGGAGGCTGATGGCGGACGTGAAGAGCGTGAGGGCGAGTGCGCTCTTCTTCTCGTGCGCTGCAACGAGCGAAGCGGCCGCCAAGCCGAACACGAGCGAATCGTGGAAGCCCTCGAGACCGAACTCGAGAAGCTGCAGGTAGAGCATTACCCCGACGATCGATCGTCCGCCGGGCGGCAGGATGCGAAGGAGGCGCAGTACGAAGTAGAGCGAGACGTGCGCAGAGAAGAGCACGAAGAGCATGCTCGTCATGGCGAACCCGTGGTCTCCGAGATGCCCGAAGCGACCGAGGAGCGCGAGCGGCGCGCAGAGCACGAGGACCCCGGGCGGATATGCCATCGCGGGCATCGTCGGCCACTCGCGAAGTGGATAGGGCCAAAGCGAGCCTTGCCATGCCTCGGCGAAGGGCATGCGGTAGACGGACTCGATACCGCGCGTCATGGCGACCCACGTCGCAAAAGGGTGATGAATGTGATCGGTGTAAAAGCCGCTCACATCGGCGGTGGGAGACCAGCTGAGAATGGGGATCCACATCGTCACGAGGAACGATGCGATGGCGATCCACGCTTCCTTCCGCCGCCGCAACGACTCGAGCGTCATCGCGCGCAGACGTTCGAGCACGCTCATTCCTCGGAGTCGGCGCGTTTCTCGAGAACGGTGAGAATGAGATTGCCGGCAGGATGCGCCCAGCTCTTGTGCGGCAAGGCCCGAGAGAGCCCGCGCGCAAGCTCGTACGAGACTCCCGCCATGAACGGCGTGAGAAAGTGCGTCGTCGTCTTGAGCGTCGGCGTGAAGCGCTTCCACATCACCGGATAGATCTTCGCGAGCTGATCCTCGAGGCCGAAGAACGAAAACTTCGTAATGTGCTGCTCTTCGTACTTCACGTCCGAGAGGCGATCGAGCGCGAGCTCGATGACGGGCCACATGCTTCCGTAGTTCGGAGTCGTGAGCACGAACTGCCCGCCCGGCTTCAGCACCTTCCAGATGCCTTCGATCAAGACCGCGACATCCTTCGCCGAGAGATGCTCGATGACCTCGATGAGCGTCACGACATCGAATCGTTCGCCCGTCTTCACGATGTCCGCGATCGTGTCGATCTGACGAAACTCTCGGAATGCCGTTCCGTGGTGATGCCGCGCGTACGCGATTTGCTCGGGCAAGATGTCGACCCCGAGCTGACGCTCGAAGCGATGCCGCATGATCATCGAAAGGAACGTCCCCGCGAAGCAGCCGACATCGAGAATGGAGCCGCCATCGGCTTCCGGGAGGCAATCGAGGACGCGTTCGAATTTGGAGACGTGCCAGAGGCGGCGAATGCCCTTGGGGCCGTGAAAAATCCGATCGTAATAGCCCACGGGAATAGACCCGTAGTCGTACGTCGCCGAAGTCTCGGCATGACCATTCACAGCAACACTTTTTGCGGGTTCCGCGCTGCGCGGAGTTCCCGGCTCGCGGCCCGTCGTCATCGTAAGGGCGGTACCAGAGCTGGGAATTGGCGTCAAGCGCAGCACTTCTTCTCAGTCGAGGTAAGTGTCCTTCGTCGTCTGTCCGCGCTTCACTTGTTCGAGCTTGCGAGCACTCGTGGCCGCGAGCGCTGCAGCGGCTTCGTTGCGGAGCGTCTCGTCCAAAGCGTCGAGCGTCATTCCCGAGAGCGGCGTGGCCCGCGGCGTCAGGAGCCAGGTGGGATTGATCTTGTGCCCCACGACGTGAAAGGGGCCAGGCTCGAGATACTTCGTTACGGCGTAATTCTCGGCGGCGGGGCGAAGCATCGTGAGCTCGCGATCGAAGGCTTCGCCGAGAACATAGCGATAGTCGAGCTCGGCTACGTCTCCGATGATGACGGCCCCGAAGCGTTGCTTGCGGAAGTCTTCGTTCAGCGGCGCGATCGTCACGCCCGAGCGATAGATGTCGACGATCGCGGCCGAGTGGGCGTGGGGCGCCTTCGTGACGTGCCCCTCCGTCAGCAGGAACACCTCTTTGCCGCCGCTCTCGTACTCGTGGACGACGCGGCGCAGGTACTCGGCGTGCGCGAACGACTGCTTGCCTGGAACCGACTGCGAAGGGTCTTCGAGGAACCGCAAGCACTGAAGCGCCAAGAGGCCGTTGAGTGCGTAGGAGTGGAGCGATTTCTTCGCGGCGACGAGCTCGCGATCGATTTGACCCACGAAGATCGCGAGCGCAATCGCCGCAAAAAACAGCCAGAAGAGGTTGACGTTGGGAAACCCACCGACGTGCATTCGACCGCTTGCCGACGCCGCCCAAGCCGCGCCGAGAAACGCGACGAAGATGTGCTTGTCGCGTTCATCCTCCCCGAACGAAAATCCGAGCTTCCGAAACGGGAGCCAGCGCGCGAACGCGACGAACGTTGCGGTCGTGAAA
>JAHFDV010000276.1 GCA_023248815.1 Myxococcales bacterium | reverse complement strand
GTTCTTGCGCGACCTCTGCCCCGGCAAGAAGTCTCCCGAGCTCACCCACCTCGAAGAGCAGTGCTGGGGCGTCTCCGGTGAAACGTTTGGAGCAACGGAGGAAGAGATGAGCGCCGCCGTTGCCGGCGTGAAACAGCTCGAGAAGCACGGCATCGTCGTTCACGAAGTGCGTTCGGCGATTCTATGTACGAGCCGTCTCAATCGCATTCAGAGCCAGGGACGTACGCGCCTTCTCGCAGATCTCGGAGCGATGGAAGAACTGCTCGTTCATTTCCGCGGCACGGCGGAGAGCGACATCGAAGCGGTCTGTGGAAAGGTCGGCGGCTACGACCGTTACGGCGCGCACTTCACCAAGCTCTCGAACTACCTCCACACGCCGCTCGAAGAGAAGCGAAGGTGTGCATCCTACAAGTTTCATGGACTCGGCACCGTCTCGTTCGTTCAAGACGCGGACGCTTCGAACATGCTCGTCGGACTCGCCTCACTCGTGGGCAAGTGGGTGCGCGATCTCCTGATGGACCGCATCGTTCGCTATTATCAGGACGCCGTTCCCGAGCTGCCGCGCGCGAGCGGTTATCACGATCCCGTGACGACGCGTTTCATCAAGGCCACTTCGCTCATTCGAAAAGATCGCGCCATGCCCATGGATTGCTTCGAGCGTGTCAACGTCATGCGGGAGCGTACGGACCTTCCTCTCCCCGAGACTCCACTCGCAGACGCCTCGCTTCCCGGTTCGGCCGTCGTCGACGCAACGCCAGCCTGAGACGCTCAGTGACGTTGGCGCCGCTTTTCGGCGAGTCGTTCCGCGGTGGTCTTTGCGCGTGGGGCGCCCGGCGTTCCGTCTTCTTTCGCACCCTCTGACTTCGTAGCGGTGGGAGGAGGAGTCTTCGCAGAGACGTCGGGCGCACTCGGAGTCGGAGGCCTCGGTGACTGCACATACGGGGACGACGGAGCGGGAGTCGGGATCTCTGGCAACGTCACGCCGCTCTTTTGCGCGTGACGACGCTTGCTCGCGAGAATGAGCTCGCGACTTCGCTCTTCGAGGTCGAGGCGGCGCACTCGTTCCTCTTCGACTTCCTTTTCTCGATTGGCAACGCGCGCTTCGCGGAGCGCTTTTCGCGCCTCCATTCGCTTTCGCACGTTGGCCGCAATGTCCGGCACGCCGAGTCTTCGTGCCGCCACCGCGAGGAGGAGAGCGATTGCCGCTGCGATCGTCAGCGGCAGCGACAGCGAGCGATAGGCGAATCTTCGCGGCGGTCGATCGTCGTAAAGACCTTCGAGGCTCGTGCGAACCTTGCCGCCCGTGATCGACGCGATGCGCGTGAGGAGCGTGCGATCGCTGCCCGTCGGTCGCAGCTCGTCGCCGAGGGAGAGAATCGCAGCCGTCGACCCAACGCGCTCGCCCGTCGCTTCGTCCCGCAACGTGGCGACATAGGTGCCGGGCCGCGTGAGCGGAGCGCTCACGGAGTAGCGCCCGGCGCCGACGGCGTCGAGCGGCAACTCTCGAGTGAATCCATCGGGTCCTGCGACTTGAACGACCAAGCGACGAAAGGACTGCGTTCGACCTTCCACCGAAACCGCATCCGCACGAACGTGGAGCTCCCCTCCCGTGATGTCGCTCTCGATGCGCACTTTGGGATCGTCCGATCCGCGCGCGACGTCCTGCGCGGCTTGCCCGAACATCTTTGCCGCGCTCGGCCACGCGAGCCAAGGATTGCCCCAGCGATCTTTGTAGTCGCTCATGAACGCGGTCGCATGACCGAGGCCCACGGACCACGTCGCCAAAATCGGATCGCCTTCGGGCCCCGTGAGTCCCACGGTCGCGCGCGGTTTTGGAAGAGTGATCACGTATCCCAGGAGCGGCGGCGCAGTCTTGAAGTCGATGTTGCGCGTCGCGGGCATCGGCGAGCCGAGCCCGACCGCGAACGGCTTCTCGCTGATCGCGCCCTTCGAAGCGAGAATGGTCTCTTGCGTGAACACGGCCGGGAGGCGCGTCGCATCCTCGATCAAATAGAAGCGACCGTTGCCGGCCTTCGAAAGCGCTTCGAGCTCGAGCGAATCGGAGCCTCGGCCCAGAGAGATGACGCTCGTCGTGATGCCCCGCGCGAACGCATTCGCAACTTGCGCGCGACATCCCGTGAGTCGCTCGGCGTCGGATCCGTCCGCAAAAAGGAGCACATGCTTCAAGTTCACGCTCTCTTTCGAGAGCTGCTCATAGCCCGCGCGCAAGGCCAAGTCGGTGTAGATGCCGCCGCCGCCAACGGCCGTTTTGCGAATCGCCGTGGCGATCGCTGCGGTGTTAGCCACGGGGCCGAGGGGAACGGTCCACGTGACAATCGTGTCGACGTGAGCGACTCCGAGCCTGTCTCCTGCGCCGAGGAGGCCCGCGCTGCGTGCTGCCGCTTCATTCGCGAGCGCGAGCTTCGTCTGTCCGCCAACCGTCGCGCCCATCGAGCCCGAGTAGTCGATCAAGATCACTTCGGCGAGCGAGGCGCGCTTCTTTTGCTCTTTGAGATCGAACGACACGGGAGAAATTTCTTCGACCGAAGTTCCCGCGTAGCCGCCTGGGCCATAGGAGCGGTCGCCTCCGAGAAAGAGCACCCCGCCCCCGAGGTCTTTCACGTAGCTCGAGAGCGCGTCGATCTGCGTCGGCGAGATGTCGCTCGCGCGAACATCACTCCAGACGACGAGATCGAATGGGGCGAACTCCCCGATGTCGGCGGGGGCACTCGCGGTCGAACGTTCGACGACGCGAAGACCCAAAGACTCGAGCGCGCGACGAATCGGGGCGCCCTTTCCCGGATCGCCTTCGACGACGAGCGCGAGCGATGCCCCCTTCACCCGAACGAACGCGCTCCCCACGTTGTCTTCGATGGATTCGTCCGCATTCTTGTCGAGCGCGCTGACTTCGACGTCGTAGCGATGCAGCCCGGGAACGTCTGCGACCTCGCGCAGTCGAAGGAGATCTTCGCCCTTGGCAATTTTTACCGTCGAGCGATGAATCACTTCGCCATCGCGCTTGAGACGAACTTCGACCTCGGTGTCTTCGGCGCTCGCCGTGACGATGCGCAGATCGATCGGCTCGCCTTGACCGATTCGCGCAGGCGCACGGACACTGACGACCCGCACGTCACGAACGAGTCGCTGTTCGAGCGCGAGGACATCGATGGGAACGTTCGCCGCGACGGCAGAGGCTGCGACCGACAGCGCATCTCCGCTCGTTTCGACGCCATCCGTCACGAGAACGATTCGCCCGGAGGTGTCGCTGGGAAGCTCTGCAAGGCTGTGGCGGATCGCCGAGGCAATGTTGCTGCCGTCCCGTCCGACACCCACGGTCTGCGCGCTCGAGAGTGTCGTCTTCACGCGCGGCGCGTCTTCCGTCGCGGCTTCGGCGCCGAACACGACCTTCGCAATGCGGTCTTCTTTCCGCATCTTGGCTTCGGCGGCCAGCAGCTCGGAACGCACCGTGTCTTCTGCGTTGGGCACGAGATCGATCGACCGCGAACGATCGACGACGACGATCGCCGTCATGCGATCGAGCGGGCGGCCGAACTCGAGGTCCAAGAGAACGAACGAAGCCATGAGCAGCGCGGCGCTCGTCAAGACCACGGTCGTTCGGACGCGCGTCTTCGAAAGCGACGCCGCCATGAGCGAGAAGCGAAGTGCTGCGAACGCTCCGACGAAGAGCACTCCGTAGGCGGCGCGTGGTTCCGCGAAGCGAATCGCCCCGTCGTGGAGCCAAGCGAGAGATACGGCGCCCACGTAGAGGAGCGGCAGTGCAAAGAGGCCGGTGAGAACGAGCGAGCGCGCCCACGAAGGACGACTGACGAGGCCACGCCTTCGCTGAATGACCTCGCCGAGAACGACGGCGACGAAAGCGCTCAGCGTCACGAGGAACGGTAGGAGCTTTTGGAGGACGATCATTTCGTCCCCTCGGCAAGCGCGGATGCGCGAGCGGGAGAAGGCGTTCTGCGACGCGTTTTTCGGGTGAAGAAGAAGAGGTCGACGAGAAGAAACGCAATCGCGACGGCCGCGAGCCACTTTCCCCATTCGCGATGCGTTGCCGGCGCATCTTTGACGACGAGCTCGCCCCGTTCGACGCGAATCGGCACTTCGACGGGTGCGAGCCGGCTCTCATTTTCACTCGTGAGGTTCACGGCGATCGTCGTGTGCGCGACCTGAGGCTTCAGCCACCGCACGTCGTAGAGGCCCGCATGAAGCGCAGCCGGCAAAACGGCGAAGCCTCCACGTACGGGAATCTCGCGCTCTGCGAGCTTGGGTCCCGTGAGCCAAACGGATAGAACCCCTTGGGGAACCGGCACGCGGAGCGCCTCGCCCGTATGCGCAGCGGCTGCCGTTCCCTGCGAGCGGTGAAGGCGCGCCGTCTCGACGATGTTGCGCATGAAGAGCACGAACGAAGCTTTGAGCGGCCAGTCGCTCTCGCCAACGTCGAAGCCGAGGAGTGTCATCGTGCGCCCAGGCGTCGAGATGTCTGCGACGATCGTCGTAGTCTCGGCGCGAACGAGCGACGCACGAGATCCCGAAGCCTTGAGTGCGCGCGATCGCGCGATGTGAATCCCGTCGAGTGAGACGAAGCGAAAACGTGCGTCGCCGTTCTCCCAAGAAGTGACGTTTGGATGCTCGACGACACCGCCCACCTCGATTCCGCCGCAATCCTTGTTCGGCGCGACGATCAACGCGTCGAGTCCGGGAATGCTCTCGGGACAATCACCCTCGACGACCACGAGTGCTCCGGGATCGATATTGATCTTGGGGAGCTCTTCGAGCGAGACGGTTTGGAGGTCCACCTCGGGATCCGAATCGAGGGCGCGTTCCAGCCAAGAGGCTTTTGCGTTCGAGGCGAGGACGACGGGCATTCGGCGGCGACCGGGAACGCGGCCGTAAGCGACGTCGTCTGCGGGAAACGCATCGCCCGAATTCAGCGCCACAGTGAGACCCTTGCCTTCGTCGAGCGCCGTCGGCTCGAACGAAAGAACGACGGGCTCCTTTTTTCCTGGCTCTGCGAGAAAGCGACGCGAGGCGAGGGGCGCACGTGCTCCGTCGATCGTGAGCGTGACGTACACTTCACGCGCTTTTTTTCCGAGATTTTGCACCATCGCGAAGACTTGCGCTTCCTCACGGTGCGTCTTCGGATCGAGGCCGGATCGAACGTCGATGCGCGTGAGCGCGACGTTCTCTTCTTCGTTTCCGCCCACGCGCACCACATCGACGAGGACGCCCGACACGGTGACGAAGTCTTTGCTGGCGAGGTATCCGTCGGTGATGAGCACGACCTTCTTCGTGCCGGGCAGTGCACGAAGGCGCTCCGCAGCAAGTGCCATCGAGTGCGCGAGCTCTCCTTCGACATCGTGCGCCTCGAGACCCTGCACGAGCGTCTTCAGCCGGTGCACGTCGCGATCGAGTGACGCGAGCAAGATTGGCTCATGACCGCCATCGACGAGCATCGCGTCGGCCCCCGGCTGCATGTTGTCGAGGAGCTCGAGCGCGGCACGCTTGGCGCGTTCGATGGAGGCTTCTCCGTTGACGGTTGCACTCATCGAAGCGCTCGTGTCGATCACGATCGCGAGGTGATCTCCGATGAACCCCTGGCCGCGCGACGCAGGGCGCGCGAGAACGAGCGCAAGGGCGATGAGGGCGAGCGCTTGGAGAATGAGAGAGCGCTCCGGAAGAAGCTTGCGAAACGGATGCTTTGCCAAAAGGTCGCGTTTGGCCTCCGCGAAGAGCAAGATCGAACCGATGTGCTTTCGCTCGCGCTTCACCTTGAGCACGTAGAGAAGAATCAGCGGTGCGAGGGCCGCGAGGAGAAATAGACCAGGCTTGTTCAGAAGCTCGATCACGTTGCGACCCCGCGTTCGACGACGCGCTTCATCACTTCGAGCGCGGGCTCGTCGGTCGTCGTTCGAACGTACGTCGCGCCGATCTTGCGAGCGGTCTGGGCAAGCCGCGCCGTGAGCCTCTCATAGCTCGCGCGATAGAGCGCCAGGGCGCGATCATCGATCGTCATCTCGACGACCTCGTCCGTCTCCGAATCGACGAAGGCGATGTCACCCTCGTACGGGGGATCGATCTCGTCTTTTGTGAGCACTTGAACGAGCACGATGTCGTGTTTCGACTGCGCCGCACGAAAGATCGCCGATTCGAACGGCGACGCATCGAGGAAGTCACTCACGACGAGAAGGAGGCCTGGCCGACTCGATCGCAAGACGACGTCTTGAAGGGCCTCGCCAAGAGAAGTGCGTCCGTGAGCCTCGAGCGCATCGAGCGAACGCAGGAGCTTCGGCAATGCGGCGCGACCGCGAATCGGCTCCGAGAGCTGGTCGACCCCCTCGCGCGCGACGACGAGCTGAGCGCGTTCGCTCGAACGAAGCGCGAGATAGCCGAGACTCGCGGCGATGCGTTTGGCGTGCTCGAGCTTCGTTGGTTCACCGAATGCGAGCGATGCGCTCGCGTCGATGACGAGGCGAAACACCACGTCTTCTTCGGCGCGAAACAGCTTCAAGACGGGCTCGCCCGTGCGCGCGAAGGCCATCCAGTCGATTCGACGCGGATCGTCCCCTGCGACGTATTCCCGATGCTCCAGGAACTCGGCGCTGCCGCCCTTTCGTTTCGCGAGATGCTCGCCCGCGCCTCCGCCGCGCGCACGAACGAGCAATCGTCGCCGGAGCGCGTCGAGCTCGCCGAGGTAGCTGGGACTGAGGAGCGCGCTCATCGCCTCGTGCCTTCAGCCAGGAGACGTCGTCTGCGGTGGACCACCCGAAAATGGCGCCGACCCGCCCGCCTGCTCGTCTCGTTGGCGCGCCTCTTCTGCGAACAGCCGATCTTCGTGCGCAAAGAACGCCGCACGGTCGCGCATCAGCGCATTGGCTCGTCGAATGGCCGTCACAAGAAGTGCAAGCCCGACGGCGGCCCAGAGGAAGGCGCAACCGAATCCGGCCGCAAGAAAGAGGTCTTTGCCCGTCTTTCCCAGCTCCGCGGTCATCGCAATCACGAAGAAGGGGCTCGGCGCCGCGAGAACCATGAACGAATCGGTAGAAGAAGATCCGAGCGCGCCGACGATCGCGACGAGCACCCAGGGGACGACACTCGCCAAAGCAAGCACGGTGAAAAGCAGTACGCGCGAGCGAAGTGGTGTCGCTCCACCTGCGCGCAGAAACGCGAGAAATCCGATGGAAAAAAACGAGAAGAGCGTGAGATAGCCCGTCCACGAGAGCGCGATGAGCCGGTCTTCCGAACCCGTGAAGGGGTAGAGCGCGGCAACGAGGAATACCGCCGCCTCACCGAGCACTAGGACGACGAGGTGCATCATCGCCGTCGCGGCGAGATTCGGTCCGAGCCACTTTTTCAGCGCGCTCGCGCCATCCCGCGCGTAACGGACGACGAGGCGTCGCGATGGCCCGATTTGCTCCCCCGAGAAAAGCACGGCCGAGAAAAATATGTAGGCTGCATGAAACGTCGCGAGCGAGGCGAGCACCCCGGCGACGGCGCTCGAAGCCCCCGAACTGAGGATCGTCACGTCGTGAAGGAAGATGGCGCCGAGTGCGACGTTGAAGAGCGGCGCCACGAGGAACCACTTTTTCAGGCCGCTCATGCGGTCGTCGGTGTCGTCCGTGACGTTCGAACGAGCGATCGTGTAGAGCAGCGAGAACGAGAGCACCCACGCGATGATCGGAATCGCGATGAGGTGGAGTACGTAGTTGACGCCGAACTCTCCGCGC
>JAHFDV010000275.1 GCA_023248815.1 Myxococcales bacterium | reverse complement strand
TGCCGGCGGCGTGCGCGGCGGCGAGTCCCTGGAGAACCTGCAGCATGAGCGGCGCGATGCGCAGCTCACCGAGTGGGATCTCACGCTCCATGCGTGCCGCCAACGTTTCGCCGTCGAGATATTCGAGCACCATGTAGCGATCGCCCGAAGACAGCTTCCCGATGTCGAGCACTTCGAGAATGTGATCGTTGCCGATGCGCCCCGCGGCCTGCGCTTCGCGCTCGAACCGCTCGACGTTGTCTGCGCTCTGCGAGAGCAGCACTTTGATCGCGACCTTGCGATGAATGAGGAGGTGCTCGCCTTCATAGACGGCGCCCATCCCACCTTCGCCGATGAGGCGCACGATGCGGTACTTACCGTCGATGACCTCGCCTACTTCGAGGCCTGCGTTGTGTGAGTCCACCAAAGCGCATGAATCGTATCACGGCAAATGCGCAGACACGGACTTATCGAAGTGCGATTTCAGGCTAGAATTCGAGCTTGAATGTGTTCTGTGCTGCGAGTCAGCGGCACAGTGAAGGCAGTCTTCCACATCGTTCTTCGTCTGAGGTCTGATACCATCAGACGCCGATGCGAAAAGAGAAGCTACTCGCAGTCTCGGTTCTCGGAATATTGCTTCATGCGACGCCGGCGTTCTGCCAGTCGGACGAAGATCGCGCTGCCGCACGCTCGGCCGCGCAGGCGGGGGCGACGGCCTACGACGAAGGGCGCTGGCAGGACTCGGTCGATCTGTTTTCCCGCGCCGAGCAATTCGTTCACGCGCCGCCGCATCTTCTTTATCTCGCGCGCGCCAACGTGAAGTTGAACCGGCTCGTGCGTGCACGCGAGGCGTATCTCAAGATCGTGAAGGAAGAGATTCCCGCGACGGCGCCGAAAGCGTTCCGCGACGCGCGCACCGCAGCCAACGAAGAGATCACTGCGCTCGAGAAGCGCGTCCCCGCCGTGAAGCTCTCGGTGACGGGCAAGGGCGCCGAAGACTCGACGCTCTTCATGGACGGGCAGAAGCTCGCTGCCGTGAGTGGTGTTCCCGTACCCGTCGACCCCGGGCTGCACACGTTTCAAGCGCGCGGACGTGAGCTCGAATCCGATGCACTCCCGCTCACGGTCGCCGAAGGAAACCGCACGACGGCGCTCACGCTCGAACTGAAGCATCCCGTGAAGAATGCACCCATCGCGACCGGCCCCGCGACGAAGGTCGACCCGACCTCGACCGGAAATCCATCGAACGCGATCACTCCCGACGCTCCTCCCGCACAAAAGGTCGATTCGGGACTTCGCACGGCAGCCTACGTCTCTTTCGGAGCGGCCGTCGTCGGCGCGGGCGTCGGTACGGTCTTTCTCGTCATGAACCGCAAAGCGTCGAGCGACGCCGATGCTCTGTGTCCCACGAATTGCCCCGAGTCGCAGCGTGATCGCATCGACCATCTCGACTCGCGCGCGAACCGCACGGCGACCGGTGTTTGGATCGGATATGGCGTAGCGGCGGCGGGCGTGATCCTCGGAAGCACGTTCTTTGCGCTCTCGAGCAACGGCTCGAAGGAGACCGGAAAATCTGGTGGCGCGCACGTTGGTATCTCGGCTGGGCCCACGGGCGCCGTCGTTCACGGAGTATTTTGAGAGATCCTTGGATTCGTACCTCGTTGGCAGACGACCTCGTCGCTCAGCGGAAGGGGAAATAACCTCATGAACCTTTCTTCAAAAAAAAGTCCGGAGCGCGCGGTAGTCACTCGCGCCCTTGCTTCCTCGCTCACGCTCCTCGCACTCGCGATCGCCTCGATTTTTTCGGGATGTCTCGTCGCCCCCGACCGCACGTACTTCGAGGACCGCGATTCCGCACCCGAAGGCGTCTATCGACTCGGCGGCAAAGTCATCGGACTCGTCGGTAAAGGGCTCGTTCTCGCGGACAATCTCGGAGAAGCGCTTCCGGTCGGCGTGAATGGCGATTTCGTCTTCGCGCGCAAGTACGCGCCCGGCGCGACGTTCGCCGTGACGATCGGGACGCAACCGAGCGAGCCCGTCCAGGAGTGCAAGGTCGAAGCGGGGACGGGGACGATCGGCCAGCAAGACTTCATGCAGGTCGTCATCAACTGCAGCGACGGATTTCTCGTTGGCGGCGTGGCCTCGGGACTCGAAGGCACGGCGACGCTCACGTTGAATGGGACTACGACGCTCGACGTCTCGGCCAATGGGATGTTCGCTTTCCCGACAGCCCTCTTGCCGGGCGCAACTTACGACGTGACGATCGCGGCGCAACCGACGGCGCCGAGTCAAACGTGCGTGCTCTCGAATGCATCGGGGGCCATCGCGACGCAGAACGTCAATTCGATCCTTCTCGTCTGCACGACGAACTCGTTCAAGATCGGTGTAACGGTCGCAGGCCTATTGGGCACGGGGCTCAAGCTCGTCGACAACGGCGCGAACGTTCTCGATGTGGCTGCCAATGGCTCGTTCTTCTTTTCGGTGCCGGTCGTGAGCGGTGGCACTTACGCGGTGACGGTTCAAACGCAACCGACGACCCCTGTCCAAGATTGCAAGGTTACGAGCGGAACGGGAGTCGTGGGCGGCGCGGACGTGAACGTCGCGGTTCAATGCGACACGGTGCGCTACTCCGTGAAGGGAACCTTGATCGGGCTCACCGCGACAGGAGCGAGCGTGAAGTTGCGCCTCGCAGCGGACGCCACGCAAGACCTCACGCTCGATGCAAACGGAACATTCATGTTTCCGACCAAAGTTCCGAATGCGCAGACGTATACGGTGACCGTCCTCACGCAGGCGACGGGCCAAGATTGCATCGTGCAGAATGCGGGCGGGACGATCGGCGTTGCCGACGTCACGAACGTCACCGTGCGGTGTCGCTATCTTCAAAGCTTCGACGCGACGGCGGCCGGCGCATTGCCGACGAGTTGGAGCAGTGCGGCGGTCTCGGGAACATCGACGCTCTTCAAGGTCGTGAACAATCAGGCGGAGGCCGGCACCAACTCGGTGTTCGTGCCGGGGAGTGCGACGGGCGTCAACGTAGGGATCGAGCTCGTCTCCCCGCCGTGGGCAGCCACCCGAGACAAGGCCCAGCTCTCTTTCCGTCATCGCTACGCGTTCTCCGATACGGGTTGGGACGGTGGCGTTCTCGAGATTTCGATCGGTGGGGCAGCCTTCACCGACATCATCGCGGAAGGAGGCGCCTTCGTTTCGGGCGGCTACAACCAGACGATGAATGCGGTCGGTCTCATCGCATCGCGTCAAGCGTGGACGGGCTGTGGCCCCACGGTGTGCGCCACGTTTCCCTCCACGTTTGCAGCGGTGCAAGTCACGCTTCCGGCGAAAGCGATGGGGAAGGACGTGAAGTTTCGTTGGCTCGCGACGGGCGACGACGCTTCCGCTTCGACGGGCTGGTGGATCGACTCGATCGTCTTCGAGCCGTGAGCCAATCCACCTAGAACGCGGGCTCCTTACTTCTTCGCGGAAGTGCTGAGCTCGATGTTCAAGAGCATCTGCATCGACTGCGCGTTGTCGCCCGAGGTGATCTTCATCACGCTCTTCGAAGTCACCTTTGCCGTGGCCTTGCCGATGAACTTCGCGAGATCGACCGTGTTGTCTCCCGTGCCCTTCGACTCGATCGACTCGAGACGGACGCGCGTATTCGGTGGCAACGAAGGCGAGTTGATGTCTTGCGCGCTCGCCGTCTGAGAGACGTCGGACTTGAGGTGGGCGGTGGTCCCCTTCGCGTCGACGAGCGTGAAGGCCGTCGTCTGAGTTACGGTCGCGCCGCCTGCGACGAGCGGTCCTGACTTCTCCCACTTCGCGCCCTTGCCGACGGGCTCTTCGGGAAGCTCGACGACGAGATCCGCGATCTGCTGACGGAGGCTCTCGATCATCTGCTGCACCTTCGGATCGACGTCCTTTGGAACTTCGAAGACCACTTCTTTGTTCTGACCGCGCGGAGTAATGACCGAGCTCCCCTTCAGCCCATTGGCCTTTGCGACTTCGGCCTTCAGACCTTTAATCGCTTCCGCGGGTAGCTTGCTGTCGCCGAGGACCTCGAAGTTTTTGATCTCGAAGGTGAGTGGCAGGTCTCCGGTGGCCGTGAGCGGAAGCGCTGCGAAATGCATGGTCGCGCGCATCGTCGGGAGCGCGACGGCCGGGAGCTCTTTGCCTTCGATCGTCATCTGGAGCGACATGCGGATGTCGAAGAGACCGTCTTGGTCTTTCATCGACGCGAGCTTGTAGCGCAGCGCGGTCTTCGGATCTGCGCCGGGGGCGATGAGCTTGTAGACGGCCGGAGGCGGCGTCGGGACTACGGCTTCTTGCGTGACGGGGGCCGGGGTGGCCGATGCCGTCGCTGCGGTCGATGCCACAGGGGTTGCGCTCGTCGACGCGGCGGCGCTCGTCGACTCGGGCGTCGCGGGAGTTGGCTCGGCTCCGCCGCACGCGACGAGAGCTGCGAGTGAAGTGACGAGAGCGAAAGAGAGACCGGTGAAAACCGAGCGAGAGGTGCGCATGGCGCGCAGCTTCTCTTAAGGAGCCTCAGAAAACAGCCGCAAAATGCGCGTGGTGCTTTCGAACCACGATTTACGCCTCGATCGCGCGTTACGGACCGCCGCGCTCG
Source organism: Myxococcales bacterium (assembly GCA_023248815.1). Classification (GTDB taxonomy): domain Bacteria; phylum Myxococcota_A; class Polyangia; order Polyangiales; family Polyangiaceae; genus JAHFDV01. The sequence continues at coordinate 3,133 of JAHFDV010000275.1, read as the reverse complement.
AGAGCACGTCGATACGCCGGGCGCGCGTGAATGCGTTCGAGATAGCCCGCGATCTTGGGGCCCTTGGCGGCCTCGACGCCAGCTGCATGCGCACGCTCGACCGGGTAGCTCATCTGAATGTCGGCTGCGGTGAACTCGCTGCCCGCAAACCACTCATGCTTCGCGAGCTCGCCCTCGACGTAACGGAAGTGAAGATCGAGCTGCGGGCCGATGAACGCCTTCGTCACCTTTTGCGCGATCCCGCGCACGATGGGCTTCACGAAGAAGGGGACGGGGCCGTTCTCGACCCGCGAAAACACGAGCTTCAAGAGAAGTGGCGGCATCGCCGATCCTTCGGCGTAGTGCAGCCAGTAATTGTAGAGGAGGCGTTCGACGGTGCCTGATGCGGGGCGGAACTTGCCCTCGCCATAGCGCTCGACGAGGTAGTCGACGATGGCGCCCGACTCCGCGAGCGTGAACCTGCCGTCGGTGACGATCGGCGCTTTGCCGAGTGGATGAATCGCGCGGAGCTCGGGAGGCGCGAGCATCGTCGCCTTGTCACGCGAATACTTTCTGATCTCGTAGGGAACGCCGAGCTCCTCGAGAAGCCAGAGCACACGTTGGCTTCGGGAGTGATCGAGATGATGAACGGTGATCATGCCCGACACTCCATCACAGCCGCGTTCAGTCCCTACAACAAAGAACTCCGCCGCCGTCGTTCGCGGTCTTCGTGACGGTGCCGACTTCGTTCGTTCCGTCGGGGCAGGCCCAAGTTGTTGGAAGTGCGCCGCACTGGTCTCCGGAAAATTTCGTGACGGGGCCGCAAGTGGCGGCATCGGGCGGCGTTCCGACGTCGCCGCAGCCGAAGAGATCATTCGTACCTTTGGCGCACATCAAGGCGCCCGGTCCGCTCTGGCGCATTGCGAAGAACGCATTCGCGTTTGCGATTTCGGCACCGGCGCACGTTCCTGCACCGAGCTTCGCTTTGACGTCGTCGACGTCGTTGCAGACGTGCCAACCGCCTTGGCAAAGATCCGCCGCGTTGCAGTCTTTTCCATCGAGATTCGAACCGCTATTTCCAGAGGCGCGATTGCACGCGGGGCTCGTGGTCGACGCGAGCCCTGCGAGACTCCACGCGCCCGCGCACGCGGCGATGTTGGGATAGGTCGCGAGATCGACGAAGCCTTCACGCGTTCCGTCGGAGCACCCTAGGTCTTTGCTGCAGGTATTGGCGATGCAGGCCGCGCTCGAACAGTCTGCGCGCACGACGCACGCTTGGCCGTTGGCACAAGGTGGACAGAGCGTTCCGCCGCAGTCGATGTCCGTCTCGTCCGTATTCTTCACGCCATCGCTGCACGACGGACCGTGATCGACGACGACATCCATTGCGCTGGTGCCGGAGTCGGTTTCATCGACACTGTGATCGCCCAGCTCTCCACCGGGCTCGCTCGAGCACGCGACGAAGATTGCGAAGATGGAAAGAGCGCCTCCGACTTGCCAGTGAAGACGGCGCCCTAGGACAGGCCGCAGCATGGGAATCCTCAGCCGAGAATGCCGGAGGCTTTGCCCGTCGAGGCATAAGTGCCGCCGCCGAGCGCGGTTTGATTGATTCCGTAGAGCTTGAAGAGGTCGACGTAGAGATCGCTCATGTTGCGATTCTCGTTGAGAGCGCCCACGTTCGCGGTGCCCATGACTTCGCCGCCGAGCTTCATCTCGTTCGTCACGTTTTCACTCGCGACGAGGAAGGGGACGTTGGCGGAGTTGTGCGTGCGGCCGTCCGACATGTTGCTGCCGAGAACGACGACCGTATCCGTGAGAATCTTCTGCGCCTTGAGCTCGAGAAGGAGCTCAGCCCAGAGCATCACCTGAATCTGATTGATGCGGATGAGGTTCGCCCAGTTGTTGTGCGCGGAGTCGTGCTGTTGCGCAGCCACGGCAGCCGTCGGACGGTTGGGGCCGATGCCGTCGTTGTACATGATGGTCGCGGCGCGCGTGATGCCGCAGCCGAGCGCGGAGACGATGATCTTTTGCATCGTCCGGAAGTTGTTGATGTACGCCTCGTCACCACCGATTGCGGCGGGACGCGCACAGGTCGTCGCGGTGGCCGCGCTCGCGAGCTCGCCTTCCACTTCGCGAATGCTGGTGGCGTAGGCTTCGAGACGGTCTTTGTCGGCCGAAGAGAGCGTCGCCTTGTGGCTGTTGTACTGATCGAGCACGCCATCGAGGATGCTTTTCTTGCGCTTCAAGAGATAGGCGGCTTGCGCATTCGACACGCTGTCGCCCGATCCGAAGACGCGCGTGAACATCTGATTGGGATCGTTGATGTTGGAGATCGGGCTCGTTTCGTCGCGCCAAGCGATCGAATTGACGTAGTTGATCGAAGCCGCGCGGTCATGGCCTTCGTCCCAGTTGGGAACGTTGCTGAAGCCGGCGTGCAAGCTGCGCACGCGCGCATTGGGGTCGAGATCGGCCACGTACTGATCGACCGTCTTCGCGCACTTTTGATAGTTCGGATCGGACGCAGGATTCGCGGCGCCCGTCGTACCCACGGGGCTCCCCGAGAGAAATGCCGCCGTGCCGGACCAATGCACGTCGAAATTGGCGACGGAACGAAAGCCGCGCATGACGGCGACGTTGGGTTGAAGTCCGCGGTCGGCGAGGGGCTTCAACGCAGCGCCGTAGCTCCAATCGCCGTTGGCCGCGCCGGGCATGGGCGCGCCGCTTCCGAAGAAGCAGCCGATGAACTTCTTCTTCTTGATGGCTGCTTGCGCATACGCGATGCGATCGGGCACGAGGCCTTCGATCGTGGGGAGGGCGATGCAGACGCCGAGTGCTTGAAGGGCTTTTCGTCGCGTAATCATGACTTAGACCTTTCCTCCGTAGCTGACCTTGCGGAAGGCGTTGCTCGCCACGAGGCGGAGGACCATTTCGCGGATGCTCGGCGGTTTGCCGTTGATCGGCTCGACGAGATAGTTGATGAGCGCCGTGTCGGCGTCGGTGTTGGAGTCGACGATGCGACGAACCGCATAGATCGTGAGCTTTTCGGCAGCGCAGCGCTGGTAGGCGGGGAGCTCCGCGAGAAGTCCGTTCATCTCGGCGGCGGTTTGGAACGGCTTGCCGAGGAGGTTGCTCTGCGTTTCGACGGGACGCCCCG
>JAHFDV010000048.1:14225-20210 GCA_023248815.1 Myxococcales bacterium | reverse complement strand
CGGCTATCTCTACGCCAACGACTCGTCACACTATCGGTCGACGATGTACGAAAAGTTCGCAGCTCCCGTATTTTCCGAGCTCGCCTATCTCGAGAAAGGAGACCTCGAGGGAGCTCGCGTCGAAGCACGAAAATTCGAGACGATTTCGAAATTTTCCGAACTCGAGACGGAGTTTGCGTCTTCGGACATCGCACGTGCCGGGCATTTGATTTCCGGCTTCATCTCTCTCCAAGCCAATCGCAAAGAAGACGCGGCTCTTCACTTCGAAGAAGCGGGCCGAACGGAGACCGCCGTGGTTGCGCCACAAGAAGTTCTCTTGGTGATCGGCACGGGACGCGTCGCGCCGATCATCACCGAAACGCGCTCCGGGGTTTTGTTACCTGCGCTCTCTCCGCGTGAAGATGCTCCGCCCGCGATGAGCGTGCTCGTCGACGGCACTTCGGTGGCGCTTCACGAACACTTCTCGATTGCAAAGGACGCGCGGTCGGAATGGGCCGCGCTGTCGACCAAGCTCGAGGTCGCGGCCGTCTCGCGAAAGCTTCTCCGCGACGCCGCGACGAAGGCGGCAGGTAGCGCGTTGAGCGTGGAGCCGAGCACGGTCGATTGGCTCACGCCCAGCACGAACGAGCCCGACACGCGAAGTTGGGCGAGCTTGCCTGCGAACCTTTGGGTCGAGCGCATCACGTTCGAAAATGTAGCCGCGCGCATCATCACTCTTCAGATCGATGGAGAGTCGACGACGATTGACCTTTCAGCCCAACCGCGAACCGCTGCGATTCATCTGCGCCTCCGTTGAGAATCCGACGCTAGCGTTGGTCTGGAGCAGCCGAGAATTCTGCCAACGTCCAAACGCGCACGATCGCGGGCGCCTCGACCGCACCAAAAACGTGCGGCATCGGGCCGCGCGGCGTCGCCTCTTCGCGAATCTCTGCAGAGAGGCGCGTGGGGTCGACCTGGAGAACGACGACGTCGACGCCTGCGAAATAGAGCGCGGCGCTCTCGCGGACGAGCGGCGCATACGAGCAATGGACGTACCCCTCGGTCGCGAGTGAAGGCGGTGCGAGGGGCGCAGCGGTCGAAACGAAAGGTGCAGGAGTGATGTGATAGAGCCAGCGTTTCATCGGGTCATGCATCGAGCCTTTTCATCTTCGAAAGATGAGCGAACGGTGCGTCGCCGATCCTGCCATCACGCCATCTGCTACCGCAAGTGCGACGGCTCCGAATGGCAGCGCTCCGTCACCGCAGGCAAACACGCCTGGAACGGTCGTCTCTTTCGTCGGATCCGTCTTGAAGTACGTCCCAGTGGGACCGTTTTCGAGAGCGCACCCGAGCTGATCTGCGAGAGCGGCATTCACGTGCGTCTTCGGAAGTAGGAAGAGCCCTGCGATCACGGCGTCTCGTCCGTCGCGCAAACGGAGCACGAGGTCGCTTCCTTCTACGCTCGCACCGATTACCTTCTGGCGCTCGACGTGAACGCCGCGGGACGCGAGCTCTGTCGCTTGCTCGGCATCGAGGTCGAAGCATTCGTCGAGAAAGAACGTCACGCCGCCGGGATGACTCCATTCCGTGACCATCGCTGCGTGATGAAGGGAGTTGGGGCTCGTCGCAAGTACGCCGAGCTTGCCGCGATTGAGCTCGTAGCCATGACAGTAGGGGCACTGAAATACGTGCGTCCCCCAGTGGTCTCTCAAGCCGGGAATCGCGGGCAGTTCGTCGGTCACGCCCGTTGCGAGGATGATTCGCTTCGCTGCGATCGGTTCTTCGCCCACGTGGACGACGAAGCCGCCCCCTTCACTCTTCGCGTTCGTCACCAACGCCTCGCGCCACTGCACGGTGGGATAAGCGAGTACTTCGGCTTTGCCTTTCGCTGCGATGACATCGGGCGCGACACCATCTTGCCCGAGGAATCCGTGCGAGTGCCCCGCGAAGCGGTTGCGCCTTTTTCCAGCGTCGATGACGAGCACACGCTTGCGCGCTCGACCGAGCTGCATGGCTGCGCCGATGCCCGCGTAACTTCCGCCGATGACGATGACGTCGTACGTGCTCATTGTCGCTCCTTCTTCTTCTTCTTCTTCTTCGCGTGCGTGTGCGTGCCTTTTCCTTGATGAGCTTGGTGCTCGCGTATCTTTCGACGCGCCTTCTCGTCCACCCGCCCGAGGAGATCGGCGAGCGTGATGCTCCGAAGATGAGCGCGGATTCGCTTTTCTGCGTCTTCGATGGTGTGGCCAATCGCGCGGTTCACTGCCTGCTCGAGAAGGCAGGTGGGTTCCTCGTCATGAAGGCCGATACCGGAGAGAAACGAGACGCCCAACGCTCCATACACGTCGTCGAGCGTGATCTTTTCGAGCTCGCGCGCCAGTGACCAACCGCCACCATGACCTTTGACCGATTCGACGATGCCCGCTTCGCGAAGACCTCCCATGGTGCGCCGAAATACGACGGGATTCATTCGCAACATCGGCGCCATGGTCTCGGAGGTCACGCGTCCGTCTCCTTGATCCATGTGCAAAAGTACGTGCAGAGCGATGGGTAGTCGCCGATCTCTTTTCATGTAACTATTAATGTTACGTTAGTGGGCCCGAGTCAAGTCGAGCGTCGCAGGTGCAACCACATGGACGAGCGGGGCCATCGAACGGTACCTTCCCGGTCACGATGACGCCCCAAGACCAATATCTTCAAAGCCAGCTCCCCCAGATTCTCCGTCCGGGTGAGCAGGTGCTCCACACCGCTTACATGCGCCGGCAGCCCGGCATCCTCATGCAGCTCTTGTTCGTCGGTGGTTTGCTGCTCTTCTTGATCACGAAGGCGTTCTTCGTCGTGCTCACGAATCAGCGCATCATTCTCATTCGCACGAAGATGGGCTTCTGGACGGGTGGACCGAAGCCCCTGAATCTCGGGATCGAGGAGTACGACGTTCGCGGCCTGCAACAGGTGACGACGAGCGGCTTCGCAGCGAATCGCTCGATGACGTTCCACTTCGCCGACGGCAAGAAGATGACCTTGCGCTTGTATCCCGGCTTCAAACAGATCGCCGGCACGCGAGCGTTCTTCGATCAGGTCCCGCAGCTCGTCGCATCGGGTCAGCTCGCACAGCTCGGTGGCGGCGCTCAGCCACAGGGACTGCCGCAAGGAGCGCCACAAGGCTTCGCTCCGCAACAGGGATACGCGCAGCCGGCGCAAGCGCCGCAAGGGTATCCGCAGCAAGCGCCCGCGCCGCAGGGTTACGCGCAACAAGCACCCCAGGGATACGCACAGCCAGGATATGGACCGCCACCTTCGGGACAAGGCGGCTACGGCGCGCCGCCCTCACGCCCGCAACCCGGAGCACGCATCCAAGTGACGGCGCCCGACGGCAATCGCTATCCCGCGACGCTCGTTCAAGAGCAGAACGGTCAGAGCCTTTGCACGATGCCGAACGGTCAAAACCACTGGTTTCCCAGTACCAACGTCACCCAAGGCTGAAGATCAAAAGAAGCCGCTGAGCTGCAAGGAGCCGCCCGACTTTTCGGGCGCCGCTCCGACCCAGATGCGCCGCTGCTTCAGCTCGTCGGTGCGGTGAAGGTGCGCGACGAGAATGCCGATGCCGGCGCCCGCGATACCTCCGGCGATGACGTCTGTCGGAAAGTGCGCGGCGCCGCGCACACGCTCGACCGAAACGAACGACGTGAGCGCCGTTCCTGCGACGAGAGTGATCCAGGGGCGCGCGGTATTCGGTGAGCGCACGAATGCAAGGTAGGTCGCCGTCGCCGAGATCGAAGCCACCATCGACGCATGCCCCGAGAAGAAGGATAGCGAGCTGTCGGTCTCCGCGTTCGAATAGTTGGGATCGTTCTTGTGAGCTTCGAAGTCGATATAGGCCTGCGGGCGCGGCCTTCGCACTGCCATCTTCGCGAGGTTCGTGACGCTCAAGGTAATCGACGCAGCTTCTGCATAGATCATCGCGTCCACGAGTGCGGTCTGCACGCTTTTTTCACGGAGACCGCTGACGAATGGATCGACGACCGCAAAGCCGACGGCCGCGAACAATCCGAGGTTGGAAAACATACGCGCGTTGGGATCCGGCGTTTGATGGACGGCCGTGCGATCGATCGCGAGCAAGTGCGAGGTTTGAAAGCTGGAAGAGATTTGCTGCGGGCGAATCTCGCCGGTCCCGTTGATCATGTCGAGCGTGACTGCGAATCCGAGCGAGCCGAGGATGAGTCCGACGTCGCCGATCGGATCGGCCGTGAAACGCTGCTTCAGGGTGGGTGCGGCCTCGAGCGGCTTCGGAGTCGCGTCGGTCGCACGCTCCTTCGAATCGGGCGCCGCCGTTTTCACGTCCTCCTTCTTGGGCTGAGTCTCTTCCTTCGTCGGCGTCGCGTCGGTCGGAGAAGAAGTCGTCTCTTCCCCCGCAAAAGCAGCGGCAGGTGCAGCAAGGACGGCAAGGAACGCAAAAATCGATGGCTTCATTTTCTCGTGGTGTTGGAGTTGGAGTTTTCTTCAGGTCGCGAGCAACGGCACGATGAACTGTCCGTACCGAATCCCGACAGCAAAGGCGATGCCGAGCAGCCAAAGAACGACGAGCGTCGTCCAAGGTCGAGCAGGCTTCGTGTGCAAAACGAATGCTTCGTCGACGAGGCGTCGAAGGCGCTCACGAAGAGATGTCTCCTCCGTCGCCTTGAGAGCGGCTCCAACGGAGCCTTGCGAAGATCGCGTTCCTGCGGCCTTCACGAGTGCGCTGGCGAGGTCGAGCCCGTCGGCTCCGGCGCTGCAAGCCTCCGCGTCGCGAGCGAGCTCGAGCTCGTGAAGCCACATGCGATATCGCTCGGGCGCGCCTCGAAAGGGCCACTGCAGATCCGTCACGATTCGTGCGAGCCAAATCCGGAGCGGATCGAAGTGGCGCGCGTGTGCATGCTCATGAAGGACGACGGCGTGAAGCTCGGAGCGAGAAAGCGCCGCTCGAAACTCGGGTGCGATGCGCACGTGGCAGCGAATGAGTCCGACGACCTGCGCCGGCTCGGACCTCGTCGTACGCAATCCGCGTACCGCTCGGAGGAGCGAACGAGCGATGACGATTAGAAATGGGATGGAAGCCGCGATTTGCGTCGGGCCGAAACCTTGCGGCTCTTCGGGGAATGCGACGGCGCTGCCGAGAAGGACCATGCCGCAAAGAGCGGGCAAGAGAGACGGAAGCCAAAGGCGACGCCATGCCGCGCCCTCGCTCGTCACCTTTGCATTTTTGGACATCACGATCGCCGCAAGGGCAAACGCCAGACCGCAGAGAGGCACTGCCAGAAATCCCGCTACCTCATCGCGATCCACGGCGTGACCTCTTCTTGTTCTCAATCTCCTTCGCGAGGCGATCGAGCAGCTCCGGATCGATCGTCTCCACGGCATCGACGAGACGCGCAACGGCGGGCTCGGGATCTTCTCCGAAGATCTTTCCGACGAGCGACTTCATCCAGTCGCGCTCGACGACGTGCTCTTTGCGAAGAGGCCGATAGACGAGAACCTTGCCTTCTCGGTCCTTGGCGATGAACCCCTTCTTCAATAGGCGATCGAGCACTGTCGAGACGGTCGTGTAGGCGAGTCCTCGCGGAACGCCGACGCGTTCGTGGATCTCTCGCACCGTGCAGCTGCCGTGCGCCCAGACCGCGCGCAACACCTCGTGCTCCTGCTCGCCGAGCTCCGAAACGCCCTTTTTCGCCAGCATTCCGAATGTACTACGACACGTGTAGTAATTCTTCAAGCATGCACCTACTACACATGTAGTAGATGAGCCCTCCGTTTCGATCCTTTTTGGCACTCGCGTTTCTTTGTGCAACGTTGGCCGACCTCGAATCTGCGTGGGGCGGAGAGGTCGACTCTCCGCTCGGAGGCAATGTCCGGCTCGAAAACTTCGAGGTCGTCGGTAACGAGCGCACGCATAAATCGACGATTCTGGAGCTCCTCCCGCGACCCTTTCCGGGCGTGTATTCCCGCGCCGAGCTTCGCGAGTTCGAGCGA